>NZ_JBNGCO010000053.1:0-28386 GCF_049974805.1 Baaleninema sp. | reverse complement strand
TGATTAGCTGCTCCATTGTTGGGTTGTCATCCTGAGCTGGTATTCCAGTTATCTCTTGCACCCAGGTGTTGGTTAGCCGCTCCGTTGTTGGATTATTAGCCACAATAGCGGCCAATTGAATATGCATGCGTATATTTTGGTTTTCTCTAAGTTGCTCTATGTGATTTCGGACAGTACTCTCTACATCCGCCTTTTCATTTATCTCAAACAGATAACTTTGGTCTGCGTAAAGTTTCACGCCTGTTATCTTACATATAAATGATTCAGGCTCTGTGCCCGTACTCATCAAGCGTCTTTGAAAAAGATTTCTTAAGAGCAAAATCACCCAATCATTTTCCTCCTCGCCATCGATTTTTTTGATGAGTGCCTTTATGACTCTTTGACAAAGATCCTGCCTTAGCAGGACAAGGAACTCCCAGAAGAAACTGTCGCCTGATCCTTGTTGGTTCTCTTCTGAGTCACTGTCGCCTGATCCTTGTTGGTTCTCTTCTGAGTCGTGGATTCTCCAGTTAGGTTCATACGGCGGCTCATCTCCATTTTGATGGAAAAAGGTCAAGTCAGGCTCGCCTGAGTCATTACTTAATGATTCGAGTCCCCGAGCATATTCTCTAAATATTTGTGAGTGTGTTTCTAGATTAATGTTATGTGCTGAAGGTGTGCTGAAATAACGACATATTACTCGTAGACCACCTCCGTTGTTCATAGAACAAAAGCGAATTCTAGAAGCCCTTTGTATGGATAGTCGGGATAGTGGCAGCATTCCTGGCCTCCGATTATGGTAACAACAAGATATTTACCTCGGCATCAGACACACCAGCAGCATTTTCCAAGCGATAACTGAAGGTATGAGTTCCGACTGAAAAAGCATTAACCAACGTAATACTACCATCGGAATTAACCGTCAGCGTACCTCCTGCTAACGCCACCGAGCTACCTGCCGCATTATCCGTTACAGACCCCCCTAAATCGCCGCCACCAAAACTGGTAATCGACGCAGTGGGGAAGCCTAACGAATCGTTGTCGAGCAAGCCGCCGAACGCTGTAAACGGGCTGGCGTTGTAAACCTGCCCCGTTGGATGGAATAATAGCGCAACCAATTCCTCATTGTCAACCGTTGCCGGATCGTCAACGCCATCTTCCATTGCCACTGGCGGTATGCCAACTAGAATGCTAACCGTTCCATTGGAAGTCCCGGCTGAGTTGGACAACTGATAGTCAAAGCTGTAAGAACCGGCCGCTGTTGGATTCGTTAAACTGAAACTACCGTCGGCATTTACTGTCAAGGTTCCACCCGCTAAGCTGACAGAATCCCCAGCCGTATTCGTTGTTACATCACCACTTAAATTGCCGCCGCCAAATGTCGCTAGAGTCGATACAGGGCTACCTAGCGTATCGTTATCGAGCAAATCGTTGGTGTCCGTCGTCGCAATATTCAACGTTTTTCCAGACTCAACTAAGTAACCGCTATCATCCGTCGCTGTCGGCGCTATAGCAGTAACCTCGATATTAATTGTGCCATTATCCGCGCCTGCTGAATTTTCTAAGCGATAGTTAAAATTGTAATTTCCCGTCGTACTCGGATTCGTTAAACTGAAACTGCTGTCGGCATTGACCGTCAACGTTCCACCTGCCAAGATGACAGAATCTCCTGCACTATTAGCAGTTACAGAGCCACCCAAACTACCGCCGCCAAAACTGGAAATTGTCGCCGCCGGAGTACCCACTGTGTCGTTATCGAGAATATCGTTAGAATCCGTCATTGAAACGGTCAAACTGTCTCCAATATTTACGGCATACGAATCATCAGTAACGGCGGGCGGTTCTTGAACCTCAATTGTCACCGTTGCCGTGTCATTTCCCTGCGAGTTAGCAATCCGATACTCAAACGTATATGTTCCTGCGTCACCCGGATTTGTGATGTTAAAACTGCCGTCTGCATTAACCGTTAATGTTCCACCTCCGATCCAATCGAGATCGTCTCCAGCATTGGCAAAATGAGAACCAATATTGAACTGGTCGATCGCCGCCACCGGAAAACCAAGCGTATCGTTAGTGAGTAAGCCAAGCATGTCAGGCGTGGCAGTTATCAAACTCGTCGTCGCGGCGATCGTCAAGGTTTCGCCCACATTCACCGTATAGCTGCCATCATCGTCTGCTGTCGGAGCCGCCGGAGCCACCGGAGCCGTGTCGTCGTTGAGAATCTTAAATGGCGCTTCCGACTGGGTCGTGCCAACTTGACCCGAGCCGCTGAAACTCTCGATTTCCAGCCAAATCCATTCGTCGCTTTCAACGTCAGTGTCGCCAAACACTTCAAACGGGACGACTTTGCTGGTCTCTCCAGCGGCGAAACTGAGGACGATCGGCGTATCGTTATAGTCATCTCCTCCCGTCAAAAGATCGACGTTTCCACCGCCCTGTAGCGTCGAGAATTTCAGGGTTACGTCTTCGGCAACTGCGTTCGCTGTCCGGGTTAGCGTGTAGTTTGTCAGTGTGGTGCTACCGCTATCTCCTTCTGGCACCTCTTGAACGAGAACGCCATCGTTAGAGACAAAGTTGTAAACCGGATCGGTGATGAGTGCGGGGGTTGGGCTAGGTGTGGGAGTGGGGGTCGGTGTGGGAGTGGGGGTCGGTGTGGGAGTGGGGGTCGGTTCCGGTTCGGGTTCTGGCGTTACCTCGGATTCCGGTTCAGGGGTCGGTTCCGGTTCGGGTTCTGGCGTTACCTCGGATTCCGGTTCTGGTTCTGGTGTCGGGGTCGGGGTTGGGGTCGGTGAGGGAGCAGAGGCTTGACTCGAATCGGGTTCTTCTACTTCCGTCAGGGGGATAAAGTCGTTGGCGTTGAGGTCGGTGACACCTTTAACAATTGCCAAAAACTGACCGCTCTGGCGATCTCGAATGAGGGTGTTTCCGTCCTCGACGGTTAACGTTAAATCGTCAAACGTCAGGTCGCCGAGGAGTTCGATGCGATCTTCGCCCCGGCTGAAATCCTCGATGCGATCGGCATCGGCTGGGGTTTCCCCTCCGGTAGAGCGACTGTCGGACAAACGACCGATAGCGAAAATATCGTTGCCCTCGCCCCCAATTAGGGTATCGCTGCCCATATCTCCGTAGAGGACATCGTCGCCGGACGCTCCTTGCAGCCAATCGTTATCTTGACCGCCCCAGAGGGTGTCGTCTCCGGCATCGCCGATGAGGGTGTCGCGTCCTTTATTACCTAACAGCCAGTTACCTTCGGTGTCGGGGTTAGATTGGTTGGCGGGGGGGGTAAGGTTCCCCCCTGGATGACGTCGTCGCCGAGGTCGCCCGCGATGATATCGAATCCTAAGTCTCCGTAGAGTCGATCGTCGTCTTTGCCCCCCCCAAATCGTATCGTCGCCCCGTCCGCCGAAAATCGTATCGCGTCCGGCATTCCCAGCTAGTGCGTCGTTTCCCGCGTTGCCGAAGATGCGATCGTCTGCTGCGAATCCAGCGGCTCGATCGTTCCCTCCCAAAGCCTGGATGATGTCAGGATTGACGGTTCCGGTCAGGATATCGTTGTCGGAGATACCAAGGATTGCCATTGTTTTTGTGAGGTTAGATTTAATTTAGTTGGGTTTGACGGTAAAGCAATAAAAGTAAGTAAAGGCGATCGAGCGTATAAATACTCAATTTGTGCCGATTTGTGATTTTTTAATTTGGACTCAAAATCGTAAAATGTGGCTTGATTTTGACATGAATTGCCGAAAAAAGCTTAATCAAAAATTTAAGTTTGTAAAAAATTCATCAATTTTTGCGAGATTTAAGTGTTTTTTGAAAATCTTGTAAAGAAATATCTAACCCTCCGGACGCTCGCTTCGGGGTTAATATTTTGATTTATCGAAATATGGTTATTAATAACAAACAATAAATATCGCAGTTTCAACAATCCCGGTTAAGGCGTCGACACCTGTTGAGTTTTAACGACCAACATTGACTTCGCCGCCACGCACCGCCCCCTAGCGCAGACCCGAACCCCCGCGTTACCCTACCTCTAGCAACAGCTTCAACCCTCAAACCCCATGCAAACCGACATCGTCGTCATCGGAAGTGGAATCGGCGGACTCAGTTGTGGCGCACTGCTGGCGCGATACGGCTTCAGCGTCACCGTCTGCGAAAGTCACGCTATCCCTGGTGGTGCCGCCCACAGCTTCACCCGCAACGGCTTCAAATTCGACTCGGGACCTTCTCTCTTTTCCGGGTTGTCCTACCCCTCCACCAACCCCTTGCGCCACGTTCTCGACGCTATCGGCGAAACGGTTCCCTGTGCTACTTACGACGCTTGGGGATGTCGCCTCCCTGAAGGGGATTTCAAATCGGCGATCGGTTCCGATGACTTTTCTTACGTTCTGCGGAAACTGCGAGGAGAAAATGCCGCCAAGGAATGGCGCCAGTTACAAGCGGTGATGGAACCCCTGGGCAAAATCGCCACGGGAATGCCCCCCGCTGCGATGCGCTTGGATTTGGGCGCGATTTTCACCATCGGTAAGTATCTCCCCAATTTCATCGGTTATGGGTTGGACGCCCTCAAACTCACGAAACCGTTCAGCGAGATTCTCCAAGATGTGGTGACGGACGAGTTCGTCTACAACTGGATGGATATGCTCTGTTTCCTGCTGGCTGGGGTTCCGGCGAAGGGCATCAGTGCGGCGGAAATGGCGTTTATGTTTGCGGAGTGGTACCGCCCCGGCGTGGTGTTGGACTATCCTCTCGGGGGCAGCGGTGCGGTGATTGAAGCTCTGGTGCGAGGGTTAGAAAAGTACGGCGGTCGCTTGATGCTGAACGCCCATGTGGAGGAGGTTTTGCTGCGGCAGAATCGCGCGGTGGGGGTGCGACTGCGCAATGGTAAGGAAATTATTGCGAAGGAAGCGGTGGTGTCGAATGCTTCCATGTGGGATACGTTAGATTTGTTTGCCGATGGTGCGCTCCCCGATCGCTTCCGACGGGAAAAGTTAGAAACGCCTCAATGTGAGAGTTTTATGCACTTGCACGCGGGAATCGATGGGGCGGGACTTCCCGAGGATTTGGATTGTCATTACATTGTCGTGAAGGATTGGGAGATTACGAAACCTCAAAATATCGTGTTGGTGTCGATTCCGTCGGTACTCGATCGGAGTTTGGCGCCGGAGGGAAAGCACGTGATTCATGCGTATACGCCGGGAACGGAACCTTACGATCTTTGGGAGGGACTCGATCGCCGCAGTGAGGAATACCAGCAGCAGAAACGAGACCGAGGCGAGGTGCTGTGGAGGGCGATCGAGCGCGTTATCCCCGATTTGCGAGAACGGGTTGAAGTTTCGCTGGTGGGAACGCCGCTGACTCATCAGCGGTTTTTACGGCGACATCGGGGAACCTACGGCCCCGCCATCACCGCAGAACAGGGATTGTTTCCCAGCGGAACCACCCCCATCGAGGGCTTTTGGTGTTGTGGCGATTCTACGTTTCCGGGGATTGGCGTTCCGGCGGTGGCCGCTAGTGGGAACATCGTCGCCAATTCGATCGCCCCTCTGGAAAAACACCAGTCCGTTTTGCAGGAACTGGGGTTTTAGGCGGAAACGGTGACATAGGTAGATGAGGCTTGCGGAGAAGGAATCTCCAAATTTTCAGATTTTAAACCTTCGAGATGAAACGCGATCGCCTCACGCATATTCTGTTCTATCTCTTGGCGAGTCTGACCCGTCGCCACGCAACCCGGCAAATCTGGAGAGTAAGCAGAGTAACCGGTTTCGGTTTTTTCAATCACAATTAAGTACCGCATTATCGCAAACCTGCTTGTTTCAGAATGCTGTTGAGTGTTCCCGGTGCGAGGTCGTCACTGGGTTTACCCGAAATTGTAACCAAGCCTGACTTGGTTTCATGCTTATACTGGCGGTGGCTGCCTCGCGTGCGTGCCAAATACCAGCCATCTTCCTCGATAAGCTTAATGACCTCTCTCACTTTCATCGACATTTTTTAAAGACGAACGCAACAGTAACGACTCGGGACTCAAACTGTCTGCCAGACACGCCGCTTGGGATGTCTCAGGGGGCGCGTTGGCGATGGAACCGAGGGGCGATCGCCTAGAAATCTGAAAAAAAGGCGATCGAACACCGGGGATCGTGAGACACTATCGGGATAAGACTTTTGCGAAGCACGCATCTATTATCGATCGATCTGTTTAGAGACCTAAGAGTTCATGCAACGACGACCTCCCCTGCGCCGCACGAAAATCGTAGCGACGATCGGCCCTGCAACCAGCAAACCCGACGTGCTGCGGGATTTGATTTTGGCCGGGGCTACCACTCTCCGACTCAACTTCTCTCACGGAACCCACGACGACCACCAACGCAACATCCGCCTCATTCGTCAAACCTCCTTCGAGTTAAACCAACCCGTCGGAATTCTCCAAGACCTTCAAGGACCGAAAATCCGCTTGGGGAAATTCGAGACGGGATCGATTAAACTCGCCGACGGCGACCCCTTCACCCTCACCAGTCGCCAAATCCCCGGAACCCAGGAAATCTCCTCGATTACCTACGAACCCCTGGCCCGGGAAGTTCCCGAAGGTGCGACGATTCTCCTCGACGACGGACGGGTGGAAATGCGCGTTGAAAAAGTCGATCCCGCCGCTGGAGAACTCTACTGTCGCACCGTCGTCGGTGGCGTCCTCTCCAACAACAAAGGGGTCAACTTCCCCGGCGTCTACCTCTCCGTCAAAGCCTTGACCGACAAAGACCGCACCGATTTAATGTTCGGTCTCGACCAAGGCGTAGACTGGGTGGCGTTGAGTTTCGTCCGCAACCCCCAAGACGTACTCGAAATTAAAGAACTGATTTCCAGCGCCGGAAAATCCGTCCCCGTCATCGTCAAAATCGAGAAACACGAAGCCATCGAACAGATGGAAGAAATTCTCTCCCTCAGCGACGGCGTGATGGTGGCGCGGGGAGACTTGGGGGTAGAACTTCCCGCTGAAGACGTTCCCATTTTGCAAAAACGCCTCATCGTCACCGCCAACCGCTTGGGAATTCCGGTGATTACCGCCACGCAAATGCTGGATAGCATGGTGTCGAGTCCTCGCGCCACCCGCGCCGAAATCTCCGACGTGGCCAACGCCATTCTCGACGGAACCGATGCGGTAATGCTGTCCAACGAGACGGCGGTGGGACAGTTCCCCGTGAAAGCTGTAGCCACGATGGCGCAAATCGCCCAGCGCATCGAACAAGAGGAAATCGTCCAGAACGTGACCGGAGTGGACGAAACTGGGCGATCGATCCCCAACGCCATCAGCCAAGCAGTCGGTCAGATTTCCGACCAACTGGAGGCTTCGGCGATTATGACCCTGACGAAATCCGGGTCTACCGCCCGCAACGTCTCCAAATTCCGCCCGAAACCGCCGATTTTAGCGGTGACGCCCCACGTGAACGTCGCCCGTCAGTTACAACTGGTGTGGGGCGTGAAAACGCTGCTGGTACTGGATTTACCCTCGACGTCCCAAACCTTCCAAGCGGCGATTAACGTGGCCTTGGAAAACCAACTCGTCAGCGAAGGGGATTTGGTGGTGATGACCGCCGGAACCCTGCAAGGGGTCTCGGGTTCCACGGACTTGGTGAAAGTGGAAGTCGTCACCGCCGTTCTCGGTCAGGGGACGGGATTGGGTACTATGTCGGGAACCGTCAGCGGTCCGGCGCGAGTCGCCCGCGACGCCATGTCTGTGGCCAACTTCAGCCCTGGGGAAATTCTCGTCACCGCCAGTACCGACGCCAACTTCATCGAGGTGTTAAAGAAAGCCTCGGGGGTGGTGACGGAAGAACCCAGTTTGACCAGTCACGCCGCGATTATCTGTTCCCAGTTGGGTAAACCGGTCATTGTCGGGGTTAAAAACGCCACCCAGTTGATTCGGGAAGGGTCGATTCTCACCCTCGATATTCAACGGGGTTTGGTGTATTCTGGGGCGTCTTCTTCGGTGCAAACGGAAGATTTGCTGAAGGTTTAACTCACCCACCTCGCCGGGTTTGCGGGATATCTGCAAATTTCGGCGAGGAGTGGTTGACATTCCTTGCCGACGTGCTACAATTAATATCCGTTGCCGATGTAGCTCAGTGGTAGAGCACTCGATTCGTAATCGAGCGGTCACGAGTTCAAATCTCGTCATCGGCTTTTTTTGTTGCCAAAAAGTAGGTTGGGTTGAGGCACGAAACCCAACACAGACGAATTTGGGCGTTGGATTGCTTTAGTTTGAAAAATCGAACGGTTTAAAATAGAAGCGATCGCTTTCTATTTTAACTATCTATGCTAACCGTCGTCAGTCCCGAACAACTCTATCTTTCTCCGGGAACTGTGTTACGATCGCCCGGAACTTGGGCGGATTACGTTTCTCTGTTAAAACAGCGAGGCGATCTCCAAAATACTTCGACGAACAAAGTTAAAAAAATCTTTCGATCGCGATGTCTTCGTGGGAACTTTCCCTATAATTGAAGTGGTAACAAGTCTTCAAAACGGCGATGACTTTCGACCTTCTCCCGGAACAGCGATCGCCCGAAACCTCCCAACACTTACTACTCCACAGCGTCAGTTGGGAAAAATATGAAGCTTTTTTGGAACTCCTCGGCGATGACTTTCCCAGTTTGCGCCTGAAGTATCTCGACGGAACCTTACAGTTTGTGTCTCCGAGTCGAAACCACGAATTTATTAAACGCAACATCGCGCGGTTGCTAGATGCGTATTTGGAAGAAACGCGAACCCCGTTTTTCGGGTTGGGTTCGACGACGTTTCGTCGGAAAGTGAAATCGAGGGGAGTCGAACCGGATGAATGTTACTGTTTCGGGGAAGAAAAACCGCGTCCCGATTTGGCGATCGAAGTGGTGTTTACCTCTGGAGGAATCGACAGTCTCGCGATTTACGAAGGGTTGGAAGTTCCCGAGGTTTGGTTTTGGGAAAACGGACGATTGAGGATTTACTGTTTGGGTGAAAGGGGTTATGTGGAGTGCGAGAGAAGTCAGCAGTTACCGAGTTTGGATATGGCGTTGTTGTCGGAGTACGTGACGGTGGAGAATCCTTTGGATGCAGTGATTGAGTTTCGGAAGCAGATATAAAAAACGTTCCTTCTCATCTTTTTTTATAAATTCCTTAACCGAAAGAATATTCAGGATTACTGTGGCAATTTAATAGAGCAACAATTATTAATAAAATTTCCTGGTATTTATCTAAAAAATGTGCTAATTTGTTTGTATAAATTATATCGGCGATCGCAAATGAGGCCAGAGTTTTTGAAACAACTCAAACAAATTCGAGCAGAATCCAGCTTCTACTCAGATGGATGGGTGTATGGAAGACTAAAGCAAAAACTGGGAAGTCTCCAAGCCGACGAATTAAATAAACTGGCTGAGGTTCTGGGATTCAAATATGGCTGGAATCCAACAGTTCAAGAACTTTTAGAACAGCAAGCACGAGACGCTGGAATAGAGGGAATTGAAGCCCTGGATGGAGATAACAGTATTGAAGACGAATTAACCCAACTCAAGCAATCACTTAAAACCTCAGTTTCTTCAAGGCACTCTCCGAGTAAGTCCGGAAGTTCTTTTGATAATTTAGAAATCATATTTTCTGAACTAGACAGTTTAGTAGGATTACAAAGCCTTAAACAGGAAATCAAAGAGCTTGCGAACTTCCTAAAAATCCAAGAACTCCGAAAAAGTCATGATTTAACCCCGATCTCAATTTCGCTACATTCCGTCTTCTGCGGATCGCCAGGAACAGGAAAAACGACTGTTGCGCGTTTAATTGGTTCGATTTATCGAGAACTTGGCATTCTCGCAAAAGGTCATCTCGTTGAAATCGATCGATCTGGACTTGTGGCGGGATATATCGGACATACGGCTAAACAAACTGAAAAGGTCATCGAATCGGCAATAGATGGCGTTCTTTTTATTGATGAAGCCTATTCGCTAAAGCCAGAAGGTGCGAAAAGCGATTTCGGACAGGAAGCGATCGATACACTCCTCAAACGAATGGAAGATTATCGCGATCGTCTGGTGGTGATTGTCGCTGGATACAGTGAGGAAATGTCACGGTTTATCGAATCCAATCCGGGTTTACAGTCGCGATTTAACCGATATTTTTATTTTGAAGACTATCTTCCTGACGATTTGCTGAAGATATTCGATCGACTTTGCCAAACTCACCATTTTGAGTTGACTTCCGAGGCGCGATCGATTCTCCTCAATGGCTTAACGGAGTTGTACGAAAACCGAGATAAAAATTTCGGAAACGGTCGATTGGTGAGAAATATTTTTGAGAAAACTATCGAAAAGCAATCCAGTCGACTCGTGAAGTTATCCAACGTGACAAAAGCTGAAATGTTACAGCTTAAAACTGAGGATATTGCTTTACCTGTCCAGAGATAGATTAAAAAAAAGGGGTCTCCTGAGATTACGGCTTAGTGGTGCAGAAAAGTCCTGAAACCCTTGTTAGAAAAGATATCGCCGTATTAAAGGGTTGGCCTAAAAATCTCAAATCGGTAAATGGCTGCCGGAGATCCCCGGCATCTCCAAGATGCCGGGGATCTGGCTCAAACTTAAATACATATTATATGTATTTTGTCAATCTCCGATCTCGAAAACTTTTCTGCACCACTGAGGAGATTACGATGTAATTGGTTAGCCCCTACAGCAAAGGTTTTAACCGGACATAAATAAGCTTATCCCCTCAAACTCAGAAGAGCAAAAAAAATCCCTACTTTGGTGCCATTTTATCGAACCGCTCTCGTAACGCCAACTCGATCGCCGATTTCAAGAAAAACAACAGGCTCAACCCCGCCGCACCAAAGGAGCAAAACGCCAAAACGTTGTGGGGAATCGATAAAAACACCGCCCCCGACAACAATGTAAATCCCGTCATACACGCATAAACCAGGGTTTTGAGCGTCAATTGCAACCGTTGGAGTTGCTTTTGCGTTTGCGGAGAATTCACGCGAATTTGGAAATCTCCCCGTTCTAATCGTTCTTCGAGTTGATGAATCAACACTTCCGCGCGACTGGGGCGATTGAAGGGTTGGGTGACGAAACTTTTCGCTTGGCGAGCCAGTTCTCCGAAGATTTGTCCGCGCCCTTGTTGCGTTTCCACTAGCTCTTTGACAAAGGGTTTGGCACAGGCAATAATACTGTATCGATCGTCTAAGGTTCGGGCGATTCCGTCGAGGGTTCCCAAGGCTTTTAAGACAAAGGTCATTTGCGCCGGAAGCCGGAACGGTTGCTGCTCGAACATGGCATAGAGTTCGTGTTTGAGTTCCCGAAATTCTTGGAATTCTACGGGGCGATCGCGGAAGCGATCGAGCGCGAATTGAACGATATTTCGCACCGGGGTCATATCGGAAGTTTCTTCCACCAACCCCATCGCAACCAAGGTTTCGAGAACTTCGTCCGTATCCTTCCGCAACACGGCAAAAAAGGAGCGCGTCATTTCCGCTTGGTTGAGGGAATTAATTTCGGACATCATGCCGAAATCGTAAAATATAATATGACCTTCGGGGGTAACAGCCATGTTCCCGGGATGGGGGTCAGTATGAAAAAAACCGTCTACTAAAAGCTGTTTGAGATAACAGCCAATTCCTAATGTATTGAGCTGTTTGACATCGATTCCCGACGCTTCTAAGGTCGCTTTGTCGTTAATTTTAATGCCCGGCAAATATTCAAGTGTCAACACTCGAGAGGTGGTGTATCGCCAATAGACTTTCGGGACTAAAATCTCGGGAGAATCGTTAAAGTTTTCGCGAAATCGCTCGGCGTTTTGTCCTTCGTGAATGTAGTCTATTTCTTGATAAATTAACGTCCTAAATTCTTGATAAATGGATTCGAGATCGTATTTCCGAGTCCAGTGAAACGTCCGCTCGAAAAACAGAACCAACTGATAGATAACTTGGAAGTCTAAATTAAAGAGTTTTTCCAAGCCGGGACGTTGCACTTTTACCACGACGTCTTCCCCGGTGTGCAATCGCGCCCGGTGAACCTGTCCCAAACTGGCTGCGGCGATGGGGGTGCGATCGAAATCCCGAAACAGACCGTATACCGAGTGTTTCAGTTCGGTTTCCACTAGGCTGACGGCTTCTTCTGCACTGAACGGCGGAACTTTATCTTGCAGTCGAGACAGGGCGCGGATATATTCGAGGGGCAGCAAGTCCCCCCGCGTGGAAAACGCCTGGCCGATTTTAATAAAGGTCGGACCCAGGTCGAGGAGGGTATTGACAAGCCAATCCGCCCGACGCTGGCGATGTTCGGGGTCGTCTTTTCCCCGCAAACGATCCCAGCCTAGAAAAAAAAATAGCTTCCCCGTTGCGGAAAAAATTTCGATCTGACGGGCGAACAGTGAATCTTTAGTCCGTTGCCAGCGTAATGGTTTGGGAGCAGCCTTAACTAACATAAATGTCGATGCTGGATCTGTTTGGCGGGGAAGTGGGGGAAAATTGAGCAGGTTTGCGGTCGATCGCATCCCAGTCTCGGACGCGATCGCACAGCGATAGGAGACGATCGCGCCTGAGTCGAGGTCGCAAACCGCCTATGTTAAGTACTTTAACGCAAGTTGACCGGCCCTCTGAAGCCGCGACTTTCCCTTAACTGACTTCCGAGAGATCGACGGCTTGGGGTAAGGCTACCGTGACACAGGTGAGGTTTCCATCGAGATCGTCGAGGGGGGTACTGGTAATGTCGATGGTTCCCTGCAACAGTTTCACGAGGTTTTGTACTAACGCCAGTCCCAACCCCGTCCCGGCGATAGCCTGTTGCGTCACGCCCCGTCCGCGACGGAACTTCTCGAAAATGTGGGGTAAATCTTCGGGGTGAATGGCTAACCCCACGTTGGAGAGGGAAAACAGAATTTGTTCCCCTTCTCGTCCGCTTCCGGTCTGGCTGAGGCGACATTGGACTTCGGTATTGGGAAAGGCATACTTTCCGGCGTTGGCGAGTAATTCCTCTAAAATTCGCCGCAGGCTGTCCATTTCGCTTTGAAGGTACAAGCCCCCGGACGGTAATTCTAAATTCAAGGTGATGTTTTTAGACTGCCACCGACTCTCGAAATCCGATACCACGTCCTGCAACAGCGGTTGCAAGTAAATATGTTGCAGGGTCGGGGTCGAGGTTTGGGTTTCCAGTTCTTGCAGCTTCAGCAAGTCCTGCACGAGTTTCGTTTCCTGCTGACACTGCTGTTCGAGTAACTCTAAACAGCGTTCCTGTTTTTCGGGAGGCAGTTGCTCTTGGCGCAACATCCGAACCGCCAGAATCATTTTCGTCAGGGGCGTCCGCAGTTCGTGATTGACGGTACTGAGGAATTCGTCTTTTTGACGGTTGAGGCGACGCAGTTGTTCGATTTGACGGCGGGTTTGTTCGTACAACTTGGCTTGCACGTCGAGGCTTCGTTGTAGTTGCGCCGTGCGATCGCTCACCAGGTTCCGCACCTGTTGTAAAGTTTGACTGTTGAGAATGGCGTTACTCAGTTGGGTTCCCACGAACTGCGCCAGTTCGAGATCTTCGTCGTTCCAAGTGCGGGGGCGATCGTGTTGCAGGACGAGAAATCCCAACACCGTACCCCCTTGGCCTTTCGAGGATTGGGGACTGACTAAGGGAACTAGGGCGATGGCGGGAAAGCGTTTGACGTCGAAGGCGACGGTTTGCTTGTCTGTCTCCACTCGACCGTCCGCCAAGGCGAAGGGTTGGGGGGCTTGGTGAAAGGCTTCCCGACACCAGGCGCAGTCGGCCAGCCAAAAGGATTGAGGCGGACTCGAAAGTTTCGGCGTTCCGCCTCCGTTCCACTCGCCCCAATCGGCTAACCAGTGACTGGCGACGCTGGCTTTGGCTTGCGGTACGGCTGAGGAAGATTTCGTCAAAACGCGATGTTTTTTGAGACCCTGCAGTTGCGGTTCGGTGTAGGTCAGCAATACGGCCATGGCTTGACGCACTTCTAGGGTGTGAGTCAGCGTCGAGATGGCCGCTTCCAGGAGTGGTGGCAAGTCCGTAGAAATACGGATGGCCTGATTGAGTCGATCGACCAATCGGGTTTTTTGACGGGCGATGCGGTTTTCTTCTTGGAGTCGATCGAGCTTTTGCGACTGTACCAGTCGATCGATCGCCAGAGAAACGAACTCCGACACCTCCATCAAGGCCGTTTTCGCCGCTTCCGTCCAGGGCTGGGAACTGCTACGCCACAGGGCGATCGCGCCGTTGAGATCCCCCTGACAGCTCGTCGCCACGCTCAAGAGCGATGTTACCCCGAGTCGTTGCCAAATCTCCCGATCCCGTTCCTCGAGTTCCTGCAAGTTCTCCACCACTAACGGCGGCGCGTCCGCCGTCAGTCGATCGAGGGGCGAACTCGCCCACAACCGCAGTTGTTGCGAGGGATTCAGGGCGTTGCCCAACCCTTCGGGGAACCAGTAGCTTTCTCCCGTCGGGACGTGGGTTTGAGGTGGGAGAACCACCACGCATCCCTCGGCTTCAAAGGTGGAGGCGATCGCCGCTGCCACTTGGTTTAACATCCCTTCACCGTCCGAAGCCCGACGCACCCAACGCGCCACCTCCAGACCCAAACGGGCAACGCGGTTTTCTAGAGATACAGAAGGATCTAAAGACATCGTGGCAGTCGGCAACGATTCGGAGCGAAGCGGCTGCCACGAAAGGGACGGTCGTTTGGGTAGTCGGGCCATAATCATATCGGGGGTGAGAAACCGCGCGGCGAGGATGGATGCTGGGAGCGCCCGAGCAGAAGTGGCAAATCTCGACAAGGCCGCTTCTAGCTGTTTATAGCCTAGCTCGATCGCCCTGCTAAGCGATTCCGTAATTCTTTGGAAAATTTAAAATTTTAATATTTTCTTTACCTTAGCATTGCTTTTTCTCAATTTGATAGGTTTTCGGGGTCTCGATATCCCGAAAACTTCCACCGCAAAAACGATCGCGCTGACGGTGAGGCTCTTCTCTCGATCGACTCTTTTGAAAGAGTACGGTGTTGAAATCTCCCGATATCGACCAATAATTGACATTTTTTTATCTTTTGAAGTGGTTTTTCCTGACAACCGTCAACGGTATTCCCTCACGACTTTGGGGGGTTTAGCGGAGAGTTAGCGCAATTTTTTTTGTTGACAAAAAAATTGTTTTATGGTAATTAAAAACAAAAAAGCGAAACACCGCAGTTGCTCTTAACGAGTATGTCTCAAACTCTCTCCGATGGCATCTCCAAGCAAGCGCGAAGGGAACGGATGCTGTTACCATCGAGTTTGTTCAGCTAAGCGATCGAGCCGCTCGTGAAAGTTTTTTGCTACCACACTCCCGAACTGACCCCGACCGATCCGATTCCCGCCTGTGCGGTGGTTATCGACGTATTGCGGGCAACCACGACCATCGCCACAGTTTTAGCGTCCGGCGCCGAAGCCGTCCAAGCCTTTAGCGATATCGATAAGCTCATGGCGGTCAGCGAAGGCTGGCCGGAAGCCAAACGCCTGCGGGCCGGAGAACGGGGCGGCGCCAAGGTCGAGGGTTGCGACTTCGGGAACTCTCCCTTGGAATACAACGCCGATCGCGTGCGAGAGGCTCGCCTGTTCCTGAGTACCACCAACGGCACCCGCGCCCTGCAACGGGTCGAAAACGCGCCGCTGGTGGTGACGGCGGCCTTGGTCAACCGTCAAGCGGTGGTGGATTTTCTGGTCGATCGAACCCCGGAAACCCTGTATTTAGTCGGTTCCGGCTGGCAAGGTAGCTTTTCCTTAGAAGATACCGTCTGCGCCGGGGCGATCGTGGCCAGTTTGCTCGATCGAACCGACCTCCGCCTCGAAGACCTGGCCGGAAACGACGAAACCGTTGCCGCCTTAGCCCTCTATCACCAGTGGCGCGATCGCCTCCTGTCGCTGATGGAAATCGCCAGTCACGGCCAGCGGCTGCTGCGACTCGGAAACCACGCCGATCTCGAATACTGCGCCAAAGAAGACATCCTCGACGTTTTACCGATTCAGAAAGACAAAGGCGTTCTCGTCCAAGCTTAACCATCTAGAATTTACACAAAAGATCTGACGCAAAAAGATCCCCGGCATCTGCAAGATGCCGGGGATCTAGCGATCGAACGAGGAGACGAGGGATGTTTCGATGGGTGGGTTCGATTATCTCCTTATCTCCTCATCCGGTTATCGCCTCCCAAGCCAGTTACGCGGCTTTCGTCTGGGTTTCCTGTTGCTGAAGCAGGCGAATAATCGAGCTTTTCTCCAACAGACCTAAAACCGTTCCGTTTTGACCGACCACCGGAAGTTCGGTAATCTTCTGGCTTTCGAGGAGCGTCACCACCTCTAACAAGGGTCGATCGCTCTCAATAATGTTTTGGGAAATCGGTTGCGTCAGTTCCGCAACGCTAACCTTCGGCCAATCCGAAGTTGGAACTTGTCGCAAATCGCCGACGGCGATCGAACCCACCAGTTGACCCGCTTCGTCCGTCACCAAATACTTACGCCAGTTGCGACGACCGATAACGTACTCGTTGGCGAACTCCCGCAGCGACAGCGTATCGGGAACCACAGGACTGTCTTCCGTCACCGCATCAGCCGCCGTCAAATTCGAGAGTTTTTGTTGAATCTGCGCCGACTGTGCCGAACTTCCGGCGTTTTGCAGCAGGAACCATCCAATTAAGACGTTCCAGAATCCCAACCCGCCGTTGAAGAACAGAGGAAGGAGACCCGAAGCAATAGCCAACCAACCGATGGCTTGTCCGACGCGACTGGCGAAAACCACCCCTTTATAAGGGTTTCCCGTCACTTTCCACACGGCGGCTTTGAGGATGTTTCCGCCATCGAGGGGCAAACCGGGAATCAAGTTGAACAACGCCAGAATCAAGTTAATCGATGCCAGCAAGGTCAAGATGGCAGCCAGGGGTCCCGACAGCGACGTAGTGGCGACGATGCCGCTAAACAACCCGAACAGCATCAAACTCACCAGCGGACCCGCAATGGCGACCCAAAAGGACTCAGCCGGGGTTTCCGATTCCCGTCCCAAGCTGGCCAGTCCGCCGAAGAGGAACAGGGTAATGGATTTGACATCGATGCCTTGGCTTTTCGCCACGAAACTATGTCCGAGTTCGTGCGCCAGAACCGACGCGAACAGCAGCAGTGCCGAAACCAATCCTAAAATCCACGGAAGAAATGTTCCGAGTTCGGGAAACTGTGCCGAGAGTCCGCCGCCGTAGCTAAGGGTCACGAGTCCCAACACCAGAAACCACGAGACGTTGATGTAAAAGGGAATCCCAAATAGGGTTCCGACGCGAAACGAGCCATTCATAGAATTAGCGCCTCCATTGAGTGCTGTGCGAGAGCGGCTCGAACCGTCCAACTCAAACCCTGGAAAACATCGGGACTGACGAACCGAGTCGCTCGAACTATTAAAATTGTAACGTTTTGTTAAACAAGCATCGACCCTGTGGTGAGGGGGTTTGCCGTCGATGAGGGTTCGGGTTCTCCCACTGTCGGCACAAAAAATCCCTAAAAAATGAGAGAAGCCACACAAACCGTTACAACTGTTTATCTTAGCTTCCAGTATGGCGCGATCGACCGCCGGCCGCATCGTCCGGGGGACGGATTTGAAAAAAAACTGCTCGATCGACGGCCACGGGTTTAAACCGCGTGTCGCAGCGCAGGGGGGTTTCCGTGGCACCGAGGAGAAGGTAGCCGTCAGGGGCGAGAACCTGCCGCATTTTATTGAGAATCTCGGCTTGAGTGGGTCGATCGAAATAAATCAACAGATTTCGCAGAAAAATCACGTCCATTGTCGGCAGAGGCGGCAGCGGTTGCAGGAGGTCGATTTGCTGAAACTGCACCATCAAGCGAATCTCGTCGGAGACCACCCACTGAGATCCCTCTTGATGAAAGTAACGGCGCAAGAACTTCGGCGGAAGGCGGCGATGGACTTCTAAATCGTCGTAAATCCCCGATCTCGCTTTCGCCAGCATGGTTTCAGAAACGTCGCTGGCCAGGAAGTTAAGAGTCCAATTCTGGGCGAGTAGGGGAAAGTAATCGCGCAGTAAAATCGCCAAACTGTAGGCTTCCTGACCGCTCGAACAAGCCGCAGACCATAAATTAAGCTGACGATCGAGCCGATGTCGTCGCAGCAGTTCGGGAAAAATTGATTGTCGTAGGGCTTCAAAAACCTGGAGATCTCTAAAAAAAGAGGTTTCGGTGGGGATGTTATCCATAAAAAGCGCGATCGAACAGTCCGACGGCGAGAAACCACGCCAGAACCGAGTCACGGACGACCGACGACCACATCCCACAAATGTTTTTTCAGCGAAGCCAACTCGCAAGTCACCGACTGTTTGCGGGCCCAAGAATACACATCGAAGCGGAATCGATCGCCGTCCCGTTTGAGGTTCCCTAAAAACACAATCCAATGACTCGGATAGGACATCGGGGGACTTTTCTCAAGAAGCAAACCGTCCGCGTTGACCAACGCAAACGCCACCCCACCAGAGGCCACCGCACTCTCGGCCGCTTCCAACGCTTCCACATCTCCCCCCAAATACGCCGGATAAGACGTAACGTTGGCGTATTGCAGCACTTGCTGCGTCCATCCCGCTATTTCCCAGGGTTTCGTCATCCCGCTGAGGTTTCGCAGCAGTTCCGGAGCATCAGCCCACACCGGAAAAATTTGGTTTTCCGCCTCCCGCAGCGTCGCCTGAAACATCCAATCCAGTTGAGGCATATTCAGTTTTCCGCCCTGATGTTGCAAGGCGTCGGAGGCGGTAATCCATTTCGTAGTGCCGTAAAAGCCCCCGAGTTGGTAGATGTTGCGGCAAATCTGCACGTAGCGCACGGGGTCTTTCTGAGCCAGAGCGAAGGCGATCGACGCCGGCCCGCACAAAGGCTGTTTTCCCTGGTCGATGCAAAGGGGATTGCGAACGCGCGATCGCAATTGTTCGATTAACGTGGCTTTATCGAGTTTCGGCCACATCCCCGACATTTTCGATCGCGCGAACTGATCGATCTTGCGTTCGGCAAACTGTCGGCGATCGCGATCGGTCGTTGCTGTCACGTCACATCTCCCCGAAACCGTCTCGATCGATTGTGGCACATTATTTCAGTTTGGGAGATGAGGAGAGGGGGAGCCGGGGAAGAATTCCCCCTCATTCCCTCATCCCCTCATCCCATCACCTCATTACCCGCGTACCGAACCGTCTGGCATCGTGGCGCCGTCGAGAATCGCATCTTGTAAATCTGCGCCGATAACCGCCGCACCGCGCAAACTAGCACCGCGCAAATCCGCACCCCGCAGACAAGCGCCGTCTAAATCCGCACCCCAGAGGTACGCGCCGCGCAAGTCCGCCCCCGTCAAATCCGCTCCCGCCAACACAGCCAGGTTGAGATTCGTATGGCTGAGATCGGCGTTCCGCAAATCCGCTTCCCGCAAGTCAGTTTTCATCAAATTGGCGTGAATCAGTTGTCCGCCGCGCAAATTGCTCTGTTGCAAGTTGGCTTTTTGGAAATTGGCGTCGCCGAGATCGCTAAACCGCAGCTGCGATCGCGTCAAATTACTGCCCGTAAAATCCGCGCCGTGGAGTTTCGCACCGCTGAGTTTCACCTCGTCCAACTCCATACCGCTCAAGTCGATTTCGCCGAGTTTCAACCCGTTCATCCAAGCCCCTTGAAGCTTGACGCCGTTGAGTTGAGCGCCCTTGAGGTTCGCCCCGCTCAACCGCGCTCCGTTGAGGTTCGTCCAGTTGAGATTTGCTCCTTCCAAGTTGGCAGAGCGCAAGTTAATCCCGTTGAGGTTCGCCCCGCACAGGTTCACGCCGGGAAGGTTGGCGCGAAACAGACTCACCCATTTGAGAATTGCACCGCTGAGTTTCGCCCGTCGCAAATCCACTTTCGCCAGTTGAGCGCCTTGTAAGTTGGCTTTCGTTAAATCGGCTTCCATCAAAGACGCACCCAGGAGTTTGACGAAACTCAAATTCGTGCCGTACAAGAACGCCCCGTTGAGGTTGGCTTCTAGGAGAAAACACCGTTCTAAGTGGGCGCGGGCGATCGAAGCGTCGCTGAGGTTGGAGCCGGAAAAGTTCGATCGCACCAACTTCGCGCCGATGAGGTTCGCCGCTCTGAGGTTCGCTCCGCGAAAGTCCCGTTCGCCGGATAAATACCGCCGTAAAATTTCACTGCTGTCCATTGAGGAATCCTCCAATTTTTGGAGAAGTCATTGAATTATCCGTTTGGCGATCGTTGTCGTTTTTGACTCCGCACTTTTACGGATCGATCTCCGAGTTTTCTGTCTTACTTTCTCGGTTGTTTCTGCTTCGACGAGGGCGGATCGATCGCGATTCTACGGATTAGTATTTCACTTCCCCTTTTTATTATTGTAAAAGACTTCAATACCCTTCGATAAAGGATTAAAAAAATGTGATAAATCTTTAAATTTATCGAGATCGATCGTACTGGTGATGTGAAAGCATTTCTGAGGCGTTCAACACCGATCGAGCCACCCCTCCCCACTGCCCACCCCCGGAATTTCGCTATCTCCGAGCCTTCCCCGGTCTTCGATCGCTCTCGAGAACCCGCTCGATCGTTTCCTGCATATTGTTTTTTTAATCAATAGTAAATATTGTTTTTTTAATCAACAAAACCCTTAAAAGAAGACAAAAATAAGAATAACATCTCGTCAAGATTCTTGCCAAATCTTAGCACTACATCTAGTCGTTTCTATGCTTTTATTTCAAACCCCACACTACCGATAGCGCCAGCCAAAAAATTGTCGTACACTGTTTCTCAGTCCGAGAATAGCTGCACCTCTATGCACTCAACCCTAGAACTCAACACCATCGTTCCCGCAGACGCGGCGAAAATAACAGTCGTGCGCCGCGACGGTTCCCCTGCGCCGTTAGACGTCACGAAAATTCGTAAGGTGGTCAGTTGGGCCTGTCAGGGGTTAGACGCGAACCCCATCACTCTCGAAGCAGGATTGACCACGCGGCTGAGAACCGGAGTCACCACGCGGGAGATTCAAGACAACCTGATCGACTGCGCCCTAGGGATGTGTTCCCCAGCCGAACCCGATTGGCGTTACGTCGCCGGACGACTCCACATCTGGAGTCTGTGGAAAAACGCCCTCGTCAGTCGCGGCTATCAATACGGAGATTACGCCCAAACCGTCTTCACCAAAGTCCAAGCCGGCGAATACGACTCTCGTATTCTGACCTATACCCTCGACGAGCTGCAAGAAGCCGGATCTTGGATAAACTCCGACTGGGACATGGATTACGACTACGCTGGGGCTGTTCTTCTCACCAAGCGTTACCTACTTCCCAACGAACTCCCCCAAGAGGCGCTCCTCACCTGCGCCCTACTTCTAGCGTCTCCCGAAGCCCCCGAAAAACGTCTCAAATGGGCTAAGCGGTTTTACGAAGCGATCGCCTCCCGTAAAATTTCCCTCGCCACCCCTATCCTCGCCAACCTGCGAGTCCCTCAAGGCTCCCTGTCGTCCTGCTTCATCGCCGCCATGGACGACAACCTCGAAAGCATTTTCGAGACCATTACCGACACCGCCAGAATCTCCAAAAACGGCGGAGGCGTCGGCGTCAACGTCAGCCGCATCCGCGCCACAGGAAGCTGGGTGATGAACAAACCCAACGCCTCCGGCGGCGTCATTCCTTGGATTAAACTGCTCAACGATACCGCGATCGCCGTTAATCAAGGAGGTCGCCGGGCTGGGGCTGTCACCGTCAGCTTAGACGTTTGGCATCTCGACATTCCCGAATTCCTCGAATGTCAAACCGAAAATGGCGACCAACGGCGTAAAGCCTACGACATCTTTCCCCAATTCGTCATCAGCGACGAATTCATGCGGCGGGTGGAGAAAGCCGAAACCTGGACTCTCGTAGACCCCTACGAAGTCCGTAAAAAACTAGGAATCGAACTGGCCGAATTATGGGGTGAAGCATTCGAGGACGCCTACCGTAAAATCGAAGCCAGCCTCGATAAAGAGCTAACCCTGTACAAACAACTCAACGCGCGGGAGTTGTTCAAGCACGTCATGCGCACCCAGGTCGAAACCGGGATGCCCTACCTGTGGTTTAAAGACACCGCTAACCGCGCCAACCCCAACCAACACGAAGGTTACATTCCCGGCGGAAACCTCTGTCAAGAATCCTGGTCGAACGTGAAACCGGGACAAGAGGCCCATACGTGCAATCTGGATTCGCTGAATTTGGCCAACATCGAAGACGGCGAACTTCCCGAAATTTGCGAAGTGGCCGTCCGCATCCTCGACAACACCATCGAGTTAACTCATACTCCCTTCGAGGCTAGTGAAACCCACAACGCTAAGTATCGAACCATCGGCGTCGGCGCTATGGGACTAGCGGATTGGCTGGCTAAACGCCGTCTGTCTTACAACGAGTTAGAGAAAATCAGCAACCTTTTCGAGGATATTGGCTATTACTGTACCCGTGCCTCGGCGGACTTGGCTAAAGAACGGGGGGCTTACGCCGCTTTTAAAGGAAGTGAGTGGAGTAAAGGACACCTCGTCGGCGCCAAACCCCTGCCTTGGTTTGAAGAGAACGCCCAAGACCCCCAACGCTGGGCGGAATTGTCTCGGGACATCCAACAGCACGGGATTCGTAACTCTCACATTACGGCGATCGCACCGAACACATCTTCTTCCTTAGTCCAAGGCTGCACCGCCAGCGTGCTTCCGGCCTATAGTCGCTTCTTTTACGACAAATGGGCTAAAGGAACCGTCCCCATCGCGCCACCTTATATTAAGGACTATTTCTGGTACTACCCAGAAAACAAGTCGATCGACCAAAAACAGATCGTCCGCGCGGTGGCTGCCATGCAGCAGTGGATCGATACCGGGATTTCCATGGAGTTGATTTTTAACCTCAACGCCGGAATCTACTTCCCCGACGAACCCGATCGATCTATTAAAGCCAAGGACATTTACGAAACCTTGGTTTTAGCGTGGGAACTTGGATGTAAAGCCATCTACTACATCCGCACCGTCCAAAAAGACAACTTCAAAGAATCCGGCGACGCTTGCGTGGCTTGTGCGAATTAAAAGCACGTGACACAAAGCGGGAAAACGGGAGAAAACTAACTAGGAAGACAGGGATATTTCTCTTATCTTCCTAGTTGTTCTTGTCAATATCCTTGTTAATTTTGGACTCGCTGATTTCTTTGTTGTCTCAACACTAAAAAATCAAAATGACTCATCCCCGAGATCGAAACCATACCGGGCAAATGCCCGTCAATCCCATTTTCAACCCCGAAGGAAACGACGATCCCAACCACCGCACCATCTGGTTGGGCGACACCACCAACCTGATGCAGTTAAATGACGTGCGTTATGACTGGGCGGTGGGGTTGTATCGTCAAATGCGCGAAAACTTCTGGATTAGTGAACGGCTCGATATTACGCCGGACGTGACGGATTACGTCAATCTGACGCCAGACGAACGGCGAGCGTTTGACGGGGTATTGAGTTATCTAACGTTTCTCGATTCTGTGCAAACGGTGAATTTGCCTCAATTGAAAGTGAGCATCACCGCCCCGGAAGTGTCCATGTGCATGGCGGAACAAATTAGCCAAGAGGCGTTGCACAATCAGGCATATCAATACATGATCGAGACGATTATTCCGTCCGATCGACGGACTGCGGTGTACGATTTTTGGCGTACCGACAAAGTCCTTCACGATCGCTGTGAGTTCATTGCCAAACAGTACCAGAATTATGTGGACGATCCCACGTTTGAGAACTATTTCGGTTCGCTGATGGCGGACTATCTCCTCGAAGGACTGTATTTTTACAACGGGTTCATTTTCTTCTACAACCTGGCTTCTCGGATGTTAATGCCCGGAAGTGCCGACATTTTCAAAATGATTAACCGCGACGAACTCTCTCACGTGCGCTTGTTCCAGAAAATGCTGCCCGAGGCGATGGAAGTGTTCCCGCACTCGAAGGACATGATTTATGAGATGTTCGATACGGCGGTGAAACACGAGTGCAAGTGGACAAACCACATTGTCGGCGACAACATTTTGGGGATTACGGAAACCAGCACGGAACAGTACACGAAATATTTGGCAAACATTCGCCTCCGTGCCATCGGTTTGGAACCGCTTTATCCGGAACCCCGCTATCAGAAGAGTCCTTATACCCATTTGGAACGGTTTTCGGACACGAAAGCCGAAGGACACACCAAGGCGAACTTCTTTGAAGCACAAGTCACCAGTTATGTGATGTCTTCTGGCGTCAGCGGTTGGGACGAAATTTAAATTTGAGGGTTTTAGGGTTTAAGAGTTGGGAACTTTGTTTTCAACTCTTTTTTTTGTCGAGAGAGGGTCTAACCGATTAACGGATACTTTTTTGTTAACACTTTTGAGTAGTTTTAGCTAGGTTATGCGGAACAAAGTTTTGAGTAGGTTGAGTGGAACGGAGTGGAACCCAACAGCCGCTCGCTCGACTTCCGAAGCTTGTATCCGATGAATTTATATTTTTGAGATGGACTCTATCCCTCTGTTCTTTTTTTGCTAATATCTTCTAAGTCACGCGAAACTCGATCGCACACACTCTTCCAATCCCCCAGTTGAGACTGACGAAACAAACGCATCGTCGGATACCAGGGGGTATCGTCATGATCGCACATCCAACGCCAATCGGAACGAGCGCAGAGTAACGTCCACACGGGTTTTCCCATGGCTCCGGCGAGATGCGCGACTGAGGTATCGACGGAAATCACTAAATCTAATTGTGCGATCGCCGCTGCTGTATCGCTGAAATCCTGCAATTGAGAACTCAAGTCTTCGATGGAAATTGATTTGGGAAGTTCGGATAATTCGGTGGTTCGATCGCCTTTTTGTAAGCTATAAAACTCAAATTCAGGCTGTTCTAAAATGGGAATGAAGTATTTTAAGGGACAAGAACGGTTGCGATCGTTTTTCTGCGTTGGACTTCCTCCCCATACAATGCCAATTTTAGGAAGATCGGAGGTATTATTTAACAATAAAAACTGCGATGACTTTGAATTAAGATAGGGAATTTGAGATGGAATAGTCTCAATTGTCGTTTTGAGAAGGTAGGGCAAGCTCATTAAAGCAGCATAAGTATCAAAAGCTGATAGCGGAATGGTTCCAGGTAATAAAATTTCATCGATTTCTGGAATTTGCGAAAACAGCTTTTCTAAATGTTGCGGACAACAGAGAATTAATCGCTGACATTTCTGTTTAACTTGGGGAATAAAGCGAATCAATTGAATCGCATCTCCTGCACCTTGTTCGGTGTGGACGAGTAAAGTTTTGTCGGTAATTTCTTCGCCGTTCCATTGGGGATGCGGACAGTTAAACGGTGTAAACTCTCCTGTTTTCCAACGCCACTCGCATTCGGCGAAACCTCGTTGAAAATCCCCAACTTGTAACAGTGTCATGCCTAAGTTAAAATGAGCTTGTGCGAAATTGGGGTCGAGAGAAACGGCTCGATCGTAACAGTCGATCGCCTTTTGCCAAGATGCAATTCGGCTGTAACTCAATCCGAGTTGGTTGTAAGCTTGTGCGGATTTCGGATCGCGATCGACCACCTGTTTGAGTTGTTCGATCGCTTCCTGCCAGCGATCGCATTCTCCCAAAACAACCGCCAAATTATAACGAGCGAGAATAAAGTTCGGTTCCCGTTGCAAACAACTTTGATATTGCTCGATCGCTTGAGTCAGATTTCCTTGATGGTAAGATTGATTCCCTAATTCAAATTGAGACAGAACTTCTGGATTTTCGCTTTCCTTAGACTTCTCTTGAAGTGGCGTTTTATCGCGCTCCCCTTCACTCGTTTCGCCGTCAACCGAAACAACCAAAGCTAACGCATCATCCGGTAAAACATAAGAACTCGCCATCAAAGTCCGATCCCAATCGATGACTTCAGGAAAGCGAACTCCCGGTAAAATCTGTACCGAAAAAATCTCCTGAACCGCATCTTCAAACCGTAAAAACGCGAGAATTTGTCCAGTTTCGATATTCACCACCCAAACCCCGCAAATGCGTTCCGTCAACCGTTCCGTGATGGGAATCCCGCTAAATACCGCCGTTTCGCGGACTTGCGACAATCCGATAAATGCGAGATTTCCATAAAAATCAATCC
This sequence comes from Baaleninema sp., assembly GCF_049974805.1. NCBI lineage: Bacteria > Bacillati > Cyanobacteriota > Cyanophyceae > Oscillatoriales > Oscillatoriaceae > Baaleninema > Baaleninema sp. The sequence goes on along the minus strand of NZ_JBNGCO010000053.1, from coordinate 2,272 downwards.
CCCGAGTAAACCCCGGAAGTTCAACAACCGTTGTAAGCTTCCCGGTGTTTAAATCGACAGTTGCTAAACTCCCGTTTCCCGATTCAAGAACCCATAGCTTCTCTCGATACCAACGGGGAGAATGAGGCATTGACAACTGGCGAGCGATGAATTCATTGTTTTCAATATCCATCAAAATACCGCCGTCGGCTTTGCGTTCTCGCCAACCGTTCGGCGTATCGGTTTCACCTAACGCGGTGATGTACTTCGGACGATTTTCGCGAATACCTAAACCGTTGAGATGACAGCGATCGCGCAAATCGTAAGCAGTGATAAACGCCGGTTTCCAACGAGGAACGAAACTATGAGATCGATCGAGCGTACACAAACAAGAAAATCGCGTATTGACAAACCAAAGTTCCTCATCGATATACGCCATTTCGTGAATATCGATATCCCCAGTGACACGAATATTTCGCGGCAAATAACAAGCGTCGTGTTTGTCGGGAGGATCGAGTTTTTTCCTAACAGCGGGAACGTTCCGCAACTCCCGAATTTGAAAAGCAGTTCCGACCGCCATTTTCTCGCGATCTGCAACCAATCCCATCGGCTTTTCAAAAATCTTAAAATGAGTGTTAATCGAGTTGTTCTCTGCTCGCAGAACGATGAGTTTTCCCGCTTGATACGTCGAAACCACCACCGAAATTCCCAACTGTTTTAAAATATCGGGAAAGTTCGAGGTGTGAACGCTTCGCATCGGTTCAGTTTCCGGTGATTTAGAAGAAGGATTCGCGACCATCTTTGTTTCTCTATTTATTAAACTGGGTAAATCTCACTTGTGCAATTTACAATTCCTCATACCCTCATCCCCCAACCCCTTCTCCCAATTGTGTGAGAAGGGGAGCGTTGAGGGCTGCATAATTGAAATGCACCCTGCCGAATATCTGATAATTCCAAAGTCAAACCTTCGGTTTAACAACCTTCAAAACCATTTCAATCTCTTCAATTAAATTATTATAAAGAGCGCTTTCCTGCAAAAGTAGCTGTAAATCCGCAGAACGGTTTTGATATCGATCGAACCACAATTGACTGGGGACAAAATTCGTTTTCACTAACTCAAAATCCACATTGAGATAAAGTGCCAGCGGCGTGTTCGATCGACCCTGTTCTTGCCACACTTGACTAGCACGGCGCGAGAACATTGTCAACCCCATCGGTGTAATCGCTCTCACGTGAGTGGGATCGTGAAGGAAGTTATCGTGACGGGGATGGGGAACCACAATTCGCACCGTTGCACCATCAGAACAGATGCGATACATCTCCTGAATAATTTTGAGATAAACGTCAGTTTGTTGACCCAAATGTTCCAGAACGTGAACCAATTGAATCTCGATTACACTGTCATTTTTTCACGGCCAGGGAAACGTTTCGAGGTCAAATTGTAAATCGGGATTTCCAAACTTATCGACGTTGAGATATCCCGGTAAAAACCTTGAGCCACAGCCGAGATTTAAGCGGAGTTTGTCCATAGTTTTTATGGGGTGCAAACGATAAACTTTCGCCCAACTTTACCGAAAAATCACAAAAAATTTAAACAACGCTGAATTTTTGTAGGTTATTATCGTATCAAGTCATCATCGCTTTATCGTTAAGCTTCGCTTTGGCGAATCTCACTTCGTAGGAAACCGAACTATTCCATCAAGCTCAGTTGATATATGGCGACTCCATTTCAAGAGTGAAACCTGGACGGCTTCTCCCCCCGTTCGAGGCTGAGAAGAACCTCAATCCCGACTCGCTGCAATGGACTGGCTATAGAGAGCGACGCTTATCCAATTCATTCTCAAGGAGACAGGGTATGGCTACCATCACCGTTACCTCACTGGACGACAACACTACATCTGGAGATGGCTTCATTACGCTACGGGAGGCGATTCAAGCCGCCAACACCAATTCCCCAGTCGATGGCTCGGTAGCCGGTGACTCAGGAGCCGACATCATTGAGTTTGATTCGGGATTAACGGGAATCCTTACCCTGAACGGGACTGAACTCTCAATTTCCGAAGAGCTAACCCTAAGCGGACCGGGAGCGACAAACCTCACCATTAATGCAGATGGGAAGTCTCGCGTGATTAACGTGACGGCGGACGTTCTCCTGACGGTGGAAGGTCTGAAGTTAACTGGGGGAAAGACCACGGGGACAGATGATGGGGCGGGAATTTACAGCAAGGGAGACGTCACCCTCACCGACTCCACCGTCTCCGGCAATTCCAGCAAAACCCACGGCGGCGGCATT
>NZ_JBNGCO010000052.1:0-32156 GCF_049974805.1 Baaleninema sp. | reverse complement strand
TCAGCCGAACGGTCTGGAGAATCCCCACGCCGTGATAGCTGGGGAGTATGTCAAGTCGCTAGATAGCCGTACCGCCACAGTCGTACCATGAAGGATTGTTGGTGACACCACGCCGCCGTCACCTTAAACCATCACGTTAAATACAGTTACTCACCTCGCAAGATATGAACGAACGCATCAACGTCGCTGTTATCGGTACCGGATTCGGGCGAAAAGTCCACATCCCCGGTTTTCAACTGCACCACCGCACCAAAGTTACCGCAGTTTTCAACCCCAACCTCGAGAAAGCGCAAGCGGTTGCAAAGGAATTTAACATCGCCCACGCCTGCGATTCCCTCGAACAGGTGTTAAACCTGCCGGATGTTGATGCTGTCAGCATTTCCACGCCGCCGTTTTTACACTACGACATGGCGAAAGCGGCGATCGACGCCGGAAAGCACGTTTTACTCGAAAAACCCACCGCCTTAAACGTCTCCGACGCCCGCAATCTCTACGAACTGGCGAATAAAAAAGGCGTGGTGACGACGATGGATTTCGAGTATCGCGTCGTTCCCACCTGGCAGCGATTGGCGGAATTACTGGCAGAAGGCTATGTGGGTAACAAACGCCTCGTCAAAATCGACTGGCTGATGTCGAGTCGGGCAAATCCCGATCGCGGTTGGAACTGGTACGCCCAGAAAGATAAAGGCGGCGGGGCGTTAGGGGCATTAGGCTCTCACACCTTCGACTATATGGCATGGTTGTTCGGACCCGTGAAGCGGATGTTCGCCCAGTTGAACACCTCTATTTGCGATCGACCCGATTCCGCCGAGGACGGCAAACGAAAACCCGTCGATGCTGACGATACAGCGTTGTTGATGGTAGAGTTCGCCGACGGAACCCCCGCCCAAGTCAGTCTCAGTTCCGTGGCGTATTCCGGACGAGGGCATTGGGTGGAAGTGTACGGCGATGGCGGAACCTTGGTTCTCGGAAGTGGCAACCAACAGGATTACGTCCACGGCTTCCGGTTGATGGGGTCGCAAAACGGCGAACCGCTAACGGAGTTAGAGATTCCCGAACGCTTGACGTTCCCGCGAACTTATCCCGACGGACGACTTGCGCCCTTTGTGCGGATGGTGGATTTGTGGGTTCAAGGAATTGACGGAGGGCGGTCGATCGAACCCTCGTTCCGAGAAGGCGTTTACTCGCAGTTATTAATGGATTTAACTCATGAATCCAGCGAAACAGGGCAATGGGTAGAGGTTCCCAAATTAGCAGTCTTTTTGGGTTGAATTTTGTCAGTCCCAAGAAACCGGGCTTTATCTAATAAACCCGGTTTCTAATGTTTTTTGCTGGGAATATAAACTGTAATTTTGTTTTAATAAAATCGGATCTTCGGAGATTCGGGTCTAATTTTTGAATTTGATTCGATATCAAATCCGCTTGTTACCTCAAACTCCGAAGACTCATAAAATTATAAAAACATTATAAAAACATTATAAAAACAACGGGATCTTCTGAGATTACGGTGTTATTTGTTAGTTTAAATACAAAATCTGGGGATGACTGGGTATAAAATGCACTTGTCATCTCAAATAAAGTAACTTTCGATTTTTGAAACTCTAATTTTAAAACTCTAAAATAAAGCTTTTTTTAGTGTCCATAAATTTGTTTTTTGCTCCACTAACATTAACGGAATAACATTGAGGGGTGCAAGTTTGGTACTGGTCAATTTTTCTTTAAAAACTCGGATCGTTCCGAAACACCACCTAACCCCCTCGGGGTCTCTGGGGTGACTCTCTCAGCAAGGGGTTAGATTTCTTTAGGAGACTTGTTGACTAAAAAATCAAGCGTATAGCCAGACTAGTCCTATAGCTTTTAGTTATATTGTCCCATAGCTGAGGGGAAATGTCAAGAGATTCGATCGCGCCGCCGGGAAATTTCAAAAAACAGAGACATTTGGCAGAGAAATTTGGGAAACAACTGTCAAACCCGCCTCGGGGTCTCTGGGGTGACTCTCTCAGCAAGGGGTTAGATTTCTTTAGGAGACTTGTTGACTAAAAAATCAAGCGTATAGCCAGACTAGTCCTATAGCTTTTAGTTATATTGTCCCATAGCTGAGGGGAAATGTCAAGAGATTCGATCGCGCCGCCGGGAAATTTCAAAAAACAGAGACATTTGGCAGAGAAATTTGGGAAACAACTGTCAAACCCGCCTCGGGGTCTCTGGGGTGACTCTCTCAGCAAGGGGTTAGATTTCTTTAGGAGACTTGTTGACTAAAAAATCAAGCGTATAGCCAGACTAGTCCTATAGCTTTTAGTTATATTGTCCCATAGCTGAGGGGAAATGTCAAGAGATTCGATCGCGCCGCCGGGAAATTTCAAAAAACAGAGACATTTGGGAAATTCAAGAGTTCAATTTATCGAGGGAATTGACAACAATTCCTCAAAATCGAGACGTTGGCGAGACAAAACCTCGCGACTGCAAACGAACGCCGAACAGTTCCTTTTCAACCCCATCAAACCCAAAGTTTTGTCCAAACCGTCAACCCCGATTCTAGGTCCTCAAGCTCTCGTGTGCTGAAATTTCTCCCAAACCGCAATTTACGGTATAGTTTGAATCGATCGATACCCAATCGCCCCGAATGGAATCCCCAGAAAACCGAATTATCGTTCCCCTCGACGTTCCTGACGAAGCCAGCGCCCTCGCCACGCTCGATCGCCTTCCCGAAGTAACCTTTTGGAAAGTGGGATTGGAACTGTTCGTCAGCGTCGGTCCGCCAATTCTGCAACATCTCAAAGACCGCAACAAACGAATTTTTCTCGATTTAAAATTTCACGACATTCCCAACACCGTCGCCGGGGCTTGTCGGTCCGCCTCTCGTTACGGCGTCGATTTACTCACGCTGCACGCCACGGCGGGGCGTCAGGCGTTAAAAGCCGCCAGCGAAGCGGTTGTAGACGGTGCGAAAGCGGCGAGGGTGGAACCGCCGAAAACCCTCGCTATTACACTTTTGACGAGTTTGAACTCTCGAGATTTAGCTTTCGATTTAAAAGTCCCCGTCGAACTTCCCGAATACGCTTTAAATATGGCCATGTTAGCCAAGGAATCGGGAATTTCGGGGGCGGTATGTTCTCCTCGGGAAGTCAAACAGTTACGACGGGTTTGCGGACGAGATTTTCTGTTAGTTTGTCCGGGGGTTCGTCCGACTTGGGCGGCGACGGGAGACCAGCAACGAGTGACGACGCCGAAAGAGGCCGTTTCGGCTGGTGCGGATTATTTGGTCATCGGTCGTCCGATTACCGCCTCGGAAGATCCGTCGGGGGCGTTTGCGAGAATTTGCGAGGAGTTAATTTCGTCGGGGACGTGATTTGAAAATCGGGACTCGAACGTCTCCTTACATCAAAACTTTTTCCTGCAAGCTGGCTTCGAGGTCGATTTTAGCCAGTTGAGTATAGGCGTTGTCGATCGCTCGTTTTCCTCGAAGAAATCCGAGACTCGCCCCCGGACAAATCCAAGATAGGGTTTCGGGGGAAAAGCGATCGCGTAATTTGGCGACGCTGCGAAGTTGTCGGGGCCAGTGGAAGGTTTTGGCCGTCCGTAACGGTCGCGGTTGTCCGGCTGGGTTGGGAAGAAGGTGACGACCGCTAAACAATACGCCCCCATGTCGAGATAAATACACGCAAGAGGAACCGGGAGTATGTCCCGGCGTCCAAATTCCTAGAAGGTCGGAGGTGATTTCGAGTTCTTCGGAAAACGTCGTTACCTCCGCTTCGGGAAGTAAATAGGCTTCTCGTTCGTGAACGACGATCGCGCATCCGGTATCTTTTTGGATTTGCTGAGCTTTACCAATACTGTCGCGATGGGTGAGGAAGATCGATCGCACGCCGCCGCAATCGCGCAGGAACGCCTGAGTTTCTTCGTTCCAGGGCGGGGCGTCGATGAGGATGTTGCCATCGTTTTCTACAATGAAATAAGCGGTTCCACCGAGAGTATCCCGGTTAGGTGGAAAGGCGAACAGGTTCTCGAATACAGCCCGGGGTTGTTTGGGCATAAGATGACTTTCTGGTTACTCCTATTACTCGGTCTCATTACATACACTATTTTGCAGCGCAGTGTCTCGCGCATCACCCGAACCCCCGTTTGGTTGTTGTGGTTGGTGATGATGACACCAGCGTTGGTGTTGTCCGCTTGGGCGGCGATCGCGGGAGATGACGGTTCGGTTCCCGCTTTCGTGGCGATCGCGATTTTCGCGATCTGTTTTAGTTTGTATCTCTGGTTGTTGTATTGGGGGCGTCCGAAACCGAATTCGCCTCCAGCCACACCGAGTAATTCGTCGAATTCTCCCACCGCTACGGCGGTGTCCGAACCCTCAGAACGTCAATCTCTCGTCTCGAAACTTCGTCCCATCGCTCCGGCTGAAGAAAGCCGACTGCGAAACTGCTTCAATTGGTCGGTGTTCGCCTTGCAAAATCTCGAATATTTGCCCCAGGCGGTAGTCTGTCGCGGACAACTGCGCACCAATCCCGATCGCGCCTATCAAACCATTCGCCGCAACGTGGAACAACAGTTCGGCGATCGATTTTTGGTGGTGTTACAAGAAGGTCCCAACCGCAAACCCCTCTTCGTTCTCGCCCCCAATCCCAAAGCGAAAACTGCCTCTCTCGAACCGATTCGCCGTCCCGGTTTGGCCTGGGCGTTGTGGGTGGTGACGCTGTTTACCACCACCGTCGCCGGGGCGCAGTTTATGGGCGTGGCGACGGAAACTTGGCAGTCGGAACCGAATTTACTGCTTCGCGGACTTCCTTATTCTCTGTCGCTGTTGGCGATTCTCGCCTTTCACGAAGGAGGCCATTTTTTGGCGGCTCGTTGGCATCGCCTCAAAACGACGTTGCCCTATTTCATTCCCGTTCCCTTCTTTTTGGGAACTTTTGGGGCGTTCGTCCAGATTCGATCGCCGATGCCTCATCGTAAAGCCTTGTTCGATGTCAGCGTCACCGGGCCGTTAGTGGGCTTTTTGCTGACGCTACCGCTGTTGTGGTGGGGGTTAGCCCATTCGGAAGTGGTGCCGGCGTCGGAACAGTCGGGACTGTTGAATTTCGACGAACTGCAACCGAGTTTTTCCCTGTTGCTGTCGTTGATTTGTAAGGCGGTTCTCGAGGGAAGCCTCGACCCCCAAAAAGCCATCGACCTCCACCCCGTCGCCATTTCCGGTTATTTGGGCTTGATTTTGACGGCGTTTAATTTGATGCCCATTGGACAACTCGATGGCGGACATATGGTTCACGCCATGTTCGGACGCCGCACGGCGTCGGCGATCGGACAGGTGACGCGCCTGTTGATGTTGATGTTGGCGTTGATTCACCCGGAACTGTTTCTGTGGACACTGCTGTTGTTTTTGATGCCGTTGCGGGACGAACCTGCCCTCAACGACTTGACGGAGTTGGACAACGCTCGGGATTTTCTGGGGTTGGTCTGTTTGTTCCTGTTGGCGGTGGTGATTCTTCCGGCGCCTCGGATGTTGTTGGGAGGTTGAGAGTTGGGAGTTGAGAGGGGATTTCTGAATTTGGGGAGATTCCTACAACTGGGGGGGGTATTGGGTTTTAGATAAGTTTCAGTTATTTTATTTGTGTTTTCATTGATTTCTGCTTAATTGATCGAAACTCGCGTTGCGAGGTCGGGGCTTTTTTGGGGTAAACTGCAATTGTAACGAAATCTCATCGGCTGAAACCTCTGTAAATTGGGAGTGTTGATTAAAAAATCAAGCTTTGGGTTATAGAACACCACAGTTTATCATTTTTTGATTTTACGGTATTTGCTAAAATTTTGCAAGGAAAATATCGATCGATCCCCGAGGGATGTATAAAATTGGTCGAAACGCAATTAGAGGAAAACTAAACGTCAAGAGGGGTGTTATGGGAGATAAACAAATTCTCTGCTGTTTTTTTGAGCAGAGAAATTACCCTGACTTGCCGTTGCTTTACAAAAACCTCCAAATTTACGTCTAAACTGTCGAGATATTGCCCTCAAAACGGCGGTTTCTCGAAATACGAACCTCAAAAAAGATGCCAGATTCTCCAATTGGAGAATTCGGGGCACTTCGAGAACGGGGTAATTTCTCAACCCGGGAATTTTGGCGAGACTTGCTAACGAGATCGCCCGCAAAGTTGCAAAAGCCAGTGTTAGGATGGGAAAACGCGATCGACCAACCGAAATCGTGATCGCGTCCGACCGCAACAACAGGGCAATTGTCGAGAGAACCTATGAAAGTCCGAGTCATTGGAGGAGGTCTCGCCGGAACCGAGGCCGCGTGGCAAGTCGCCCAGTGGGGCGTTCCCGTAGAACTGTACGAAATGCGTCCGCTGCGCCAGTCTCCCGCACACCACACCGGAGACTTAGCCGAACTCGTCTGTAGCAACTCCTTCGGCGCCAAAGCCAGCGATCGCGCCGCCGGACTGCTTCACGAAGAACTGCGTCGCCTGGGATCGATCGTCATCGGAAAAGCCGACGAACACGACGTTCCGGCCGGCGGTGCCTTAGCGGTCGATCGCGCCGTATTCAGTCGAAACCTCACCGAAACCCTAGCCAACCATCCCCTCATCGAACTCCGTCGCGAAGAAATTCGCGAAATTCCCCGAGACGGCGTCGTGGTATTGACCACCGGACCGCTAACTAGCGAAACCCTCGCCGAAGACTTACAGCGGTTTACAGGACGCCAGTACATGAGCTTTTTCGACGCCGCCAGTCCCATCGTCGTGGGCGATTCCATTAATTTCGACGTGGCGTTTCGAGCCTCTCGCTACGACAAAGGAGACGCCGATTACGTCAACTGTCCCCTGAATCGGGAACAGTACCTACAGTTTTGGCAAGAACTCTGTCACGCCGAACAAGCCCAGTTGAAAGAGTTCGATCGCGAAACGGCGAAATTCTTCGAAGGCTGCTTGCCCATCGAAGAAATGGCGCGGCGGGGCGAAGACACCATGCGCTACGGTCCGTTGAAACCCGTGGGACTGCGAGATCCGCGTCACGACGAGAAGTTTTACGCCGTCGCCCAACTGCGCCAAGAAGACAAAGCGGGGCAGTTGTGGAATATGGTGGGATTTCAAACCAACCTGCGTTGGGGAGAACAGAAACGAGTGTTTCGCTTGATTCCAGGGTTGGAAAACGCCGAGTTCGTTAGGATGGGGGTCATGCACCGCAACACCTTTATTAATTCTCCCGAACTGCTCGATCGTACCCTGCAATTTCGAGAGCGATCGACCCTTCTCGCCGCCGGACAACTCACCGGAACCGAAGGTTATACCGCCGCCGCTGCTGGGGGATGGTTGGCCGGAACCAACGCAGCGCGAATCGCCTTGGGACTCGACCCCGTTTCGCTTCCGGAGACGACAATGATGGGGGCGTTAGTAGAGTTTATTACCTCCGCTTCCCCGAAGCATTTCCAACCTATGCCCCCGAATTTCGGCATCGTCCCGCAATTGCCCCAAAAAGTTAAAAACAAACGGGAACGATATGGAAAATATCGCGATCGCTCCCTCGAAACCCTGATGCAGTGGGCGACACAACTGAAACAACCGGCGACGGTGTAGGGAGGGATTCCGGTACACTGCCCAAACCCTGCTGTTTGTCAGCGATCGCGATCCCCGTAAAATAGAGATCGCGATCGCACAGATTTAACGGCGATCGGTCAAATTAAATACAGACATAAAAACCCTTTTAAATACGTTTGGTTTGGTGCAGAAAACCGATGAACAGTAAGTTTGCCCCTCCCCCCTCCGTGGCGGAGTTGTTTTTCAAAGCCTGGTCGTCTGGATGCTTGACCGAAAGCAGTCGTCACGGCTTGCGAGACGCCTTTCTCGACGATCGACTCAACCCAGACGACCTCACCGCCGTCAACCGTCTCGTTCACGCCGTTCGACGGGGATGGCTGGCCATGGAATAAGCGACGATTCCCGAACCAGCAGGTTAACGGAAGACCAAGAAAACCACAACAGCGCACGGCCTTTGATATGGTGTTGTCAAAGATCCCGATTGCAGTGCGCCGATTTATGAACGTACACACCGTATCGACACAACCGTTTAGCGACCAAAAACCCGGAACCTCGGGGCTGCGAAAACAGGTTCCGGTTTTCCAGCAACGTCACTACCTGGAAAACTTCATCCAATCGATATTTAACAGCCTCGACGACTATCGAGGAAAAACCCTCGTTCTCGGCGGTGACGGTCGCTACTACAACCGCACCGCCATCCAAACCATTTTAAAAATGGCGGCCGCCAACGGCGTCGGACGAGTTCTCGTCGGATTGGGCGGAATTCTGTCCACCCCTGCCGCCTCTTGTTTAATTCGGAAAAACCAAGCCTTCGGCGGAATTATTTTATCAGCCAGTCACAATCCCGGCGGTCCGAAGGGTGACTTCGGCGTCAAATTCAACACCAGCAACGGCGGACCCGCACCGGAGAAAGTCACCTCCGCCATTTACGAAACCAGTAAAACCCTCGAAGGCTATCAAATTATTGAAGCCCCCGATATCGATCTCGATACGCTGTCGATCGTTCAACTCGGCGAAACCACCGTTGAAGTCATCGACCCGGTAGCCGACTACGCCGATTTGATGCAGTCCTTGTTCGACTTCGATCGCATTCGCGATTTCATCAAATCCGGCCGGTTTCGCATGAGTTTCGACGCCCTCCACGCCGTCACCGGACCTTATGCCAAAGCCTTGTTTGAAGAACGTCTCGGCGCAGGGGAAGGCACCGTTCAAAACGGAACGCCTTTAGAAGATTTCGGTGGCGGACATCCCGACCCGAATTTGGTGTACGCCCACGATTTAGTCGAATTGCTGTTTGGCGACAACGCCCCCGATTTCGGTGCGGCGTCCGACGGCGACGGCGATCGAAATATGATTTTAGGACGAAACTTTTTCGTGACCCCCAGCGATAGTTTGGCAGTTTTGGCCGCCAACGCCACCTTAGTTCCGGGGTATCAAGACGGCTTAGCAGGGGTCGCGCGATCGATGCCCACCAGTGCGGCGGTCGATCGCGTCGCCGAGAAATTGGGCATTGACTGTTACGAAACACCGACGGGATGGAAATTTTTCGGAAACCTTCTCGACGCCGGAAAAGCCACCCTCTGCGGCGAAGAAAGTTTCGGAACCGGGTCGAACCACGTTCGGGAAAAAGACGGCTTGTGGGCGGTGTTGTTTTGGTTGAATATCTTGGCGGTGCGAGAGCAGTCCGTCGAAGATATCGTCCGCGAACATTGGAAAACCTACGGACGCAATTACTACTCCCGCCACGATTACGAAGCCGTCGATAAAGACAACGCCACCACGTTGATGGAGAATCTGCGATCGAAACTGGACTCGATGCCGGGACAAACCTTCGGTAATTACCAAGTCAAATACGCCGACGATTTCAGTTATACTGACCCCGTAGACGGCAGCATCAGCAAAAACCAAGGCGTTCGCATCGGCTTTACCGACGGGTCTCGCATCGTCTTCCGTCTCTCGGGAACTGGAACCCAAGGGGCGACGCTACGGCTGTATTTAGAAAGTTACGAACCCGACGCCAGCCAACACCAAACCGAAACGCAAGCCGCGTTAGCTGATTTTATCGACATCGCCGAAGAAGTCGCCCAGATTCGGAAATATACCGGAATGGACAAACCCACAGTGATTACATAGGGTTTCCCATTTCGCAGAGTTTTTCCCTCTCGGTGAAATTTTCCATCTTCGGGGCGTTTTCCCGAAAACGCCCCCACTGACAACCTCCCCTCCAGAAACCCAGAGTTTCCCCAACTCCCTCAAAAGCTAACTTGTCGAGAAGTTTCTTTTTTAATCAAAAATCGCGGCGTTTTTTTAAGCTTGACTGCGGCAGGATTTTCTGATATTTTATAAGTAGTTTAAGATAATGGGAATATATCAACTAAATTGATTTTTTAGTCAATACTTTTCTTTTAAATCAAAAATCGCGGCGTTTTTTTAAGCTTGACTGCGGCAGGATTTTCTGATATTTTATAAGTAGTTTAAGATAATGGGAATATATCAACTAAATTGATTTTTTAGTCAACTCTCAAGACTAGAGAGAGGTTTCTTAAACAAGCCAGAAATCCCCGATAAAGTAATACCACAAAAAACATAATCTGTCAATAGTTACAAGCCGTAAAAAAAAATAATACTCAAAGGAAGTCGCGTTAAAATTCAAAGCGATGGCGATCGCGCTCGAAAACATCCGATATAAGTCCGATTTCGCAGAGCGATCGCCGAAAGATCCTCAAAAGTCTAAAAAACAACAGTGAGTAAAAAATCGAAAACTCCGATGTTAAACCCATCTAGAACCGTCGAAATCTTCCAAAAACAACCCGAACCGGAAACGTTCGCCGCCGGAGACATCATCTTTGAAAACGGAAAACCCGGAGAAGTCATGTACGGCATCATCGAGGGAACCGTCGAATTACACATCGAAGGCCACCCCGTGGAAACCATCGAAAAAGGGGATGTATTTGGCGAAGGAGCCTTGCTGTATCCCAACGGAAGACGGGCTTCCACCGCCATCGCCAAAACCGACTGCACCCTTGCCGTCATGGATCGAGAGCGATTCCTCTTCGCCATCCAAACCACGCCCATGTTCGCCCTCGAAATCATGCACAGCCTGTCCGTGCGGTTGCGTCGTTTCAAACATCCCGAATATCCAACCGGAGACGCCTAACCCAGGTTTTTTGTAACTCCAGAAACCTCGTAGTTTCCTTCAGTTCAAACAGGTCTTATCCCCGATAATTCTAACAGATTAAAGACGCGAACAACGGCAAAAAAAAAGTTGGCGACAACCGAGTCCAGAAACCTCCAAATCGAGGAGATGGAGAGAGGGGGAGAAGCGGGAACGAGGAAGACAGGATGCCCCGTCCCCCGTTCCCTCTTGACGAGAGAAGCCAGCGGAACATCCCCTGCACCAAACGAGTCGTAAAAAACGAGCGAACGAGCTTTGATGTAAAGTGAGTGTTGCTCGAACGCCGCTGCGTAACGAGATAGATTAGTATGGCTGTACGGAGAGGAGTTTCGCCGTCCTCGAACGCGAGTCGAACTGCCGAAACCCAGACAGTGCGACCGTTACCGAAGACGAGCGAAACTCAATTGTGGCTAAACCCTGAAAACGAGAGATGACTGACGTTTTTCGAGTTGGAGATCGCGAAATTCTAGCAAGCGAGATTCCGAGACTACTCAAACGCTACCAACTCATGCCCCAATTTCTACAGGGGTTGGTAGTCGATCGCGCCATAGCCGATTACAGCTGCACCGACGAAGAAAAACAAGCAGCCCTCCAAAAGTTTTGCCAGCAACACCAACTGACTTCTCCGGAAGCCCAGCAGGGATGGTTGAAAGCTCATGGTATGACCCCAGCCGACCTCGAAGAAATCGCCGTGCGTCCCGTCCTGCTGCAAAAATTCAAAGAAGATATCTGGGGAAACAAAGTGCGATCGCACTTTATGACCCGCAAAAGTAGCCTCGACCAAGTCGTTTATTCCCTGATCCGAACCAAAGACGACGGCCTGGCACAAGAACTGTACTATCGCATTCAAGAAGGAGAACAAACCTTTGAAGAATGCGCTCGAGACTACTCCCAAGGTCCCGAAGCCAGAACCGGAGGACGACTCGGACCGGTTCCCCTGAATCGCCCCCACCCCGCCATTGGCAAACTGCTCTCGGTGAGCCAACCGGGACAACTGTGGCCGCCCCGAGGGTTGGCAGAGTGGTTTATCATCGTTCGCCTAGAAGAATTCCATCCCGCCCAGCTTGACGACGCCATGCGATCGAGAATGCTCGACGAACTATATACAAGCTGGATGCAAGCAGAACTCCAAAAACTGGTGTCTGCAGAATTCGATCGGCTGTCTTCACTTTCACCATCGGCATGACTCAGACAACCTCTCAACCTCAAATTTCAGACTTTCTGGCCAAAACAGCACCGTTCGATCGACTGAACCCCGAAACCCGGCGTCAGTTAGCGGCCAAAGCCCAACTCTTGCGGTATCGAATCGGCCAGCCGATTTTAGTGCGGGACAAAATGCCCGCACAAATTTCCATTATCTACCAAGGACAAGTGCGCGTCTTGGGGTTCGATCGCCGCCAAAACAAATCCGTCAGCCTGCGATTAGTCGGAGAAGGCGAAGTCCTCGGCTGGATAGGCGTCGTGCGGGATCTGCCCTGCGAAACCGCCATCGCCTCCAGCGAAACCATTTGCATCAGCCTCAACGTCAACGACTTCCGCGCCTGTCTCGACGCCGAACCCCAATTCGATCGCGCCGTGCGGGAACACCCCAGCATCAGCGAAGTCTTCGAATTAGCCAGCGCCGAACTGCAACGCCGCGCCGACACCAGTTCCAACGTAAAAGACCTATCCTACGACCTCTGGCCCGAAGCCCGCGTCCTCGACCTAGCCGCCGGACACCAACTCACATCCAGCCAGCTCGATCGAAGCCGCATCTGGCTCGTCAGTCGCGGTAAAATCGGCGAAGCCGACATCGGCAGTCGCCTCGACCTCGACGGCTTTTCCCAAACCACACTCCCCGAACCCACCCGACTCATCGGCGTCGTCTGGCCGAAAACCGTCAAATCGCCCCTTCCCGTCCCCACCGAAGACCGAGACGGAGAACTCGTTCCCACCGACGGACACAGCAGCGAACTCGCCGGCGTCCTCGAAGCCCCGCCGCGTCCCCCAGAACCGCCAAGAGACCCCCTCGCCCCACCGCCCAAATATCCCCACGTGCGCGATAGCGGTCCGATCGGGTCGCCCCTAGCCTGCTTCCATATGCTGTGCAAGCATATGCGAATCAACTTCCGCAAAGACGCCGTTCGCAAACTCCTCGAACAACAACTCAAAAGCAAAGGCGCCATTTCCCTCTACGGCTGCGGGACAATTATGCCCACCCTCGGCGTCGCCGCCCAACTGGCCCGAGTTCCCACCAGCGCCATCGGACGGCTGAAAGCCCCCGGAATGATGAAATGGCAAGACAGCTACGCCGTCATCTACAGCATTAGCGAAAAAGAAATCGTCCTGGCGGTTCCCGAAATCGGCATCCTCCACCGCACCCCCGAACAAGTCGCCAAAATTATCGAAGGAGACACCGCCGAAGTCGTCCTCGTACAACCGCCCGCCGGGGACCAATCGGAAAAATTTAGCTTCTGGTGGTTCGTCCCCTCCCTACTGCGGTACAAAAAAGTCCTCATCGAGGTCTTCATCGCCTCCTTCTTCGTCCAACTCTTCGGACTGGCGAACCCGCTGCTGACCCAGGTCATCATCGATAAAGTCCTGGGACAGCGTAGCATCGACACCCTGAACGTCTTAGGGATTTTCATGATCGGAGTGGCCCTGTTTGAAGCCCTCCTCAACAGCTTGCGAACCTACCTGTTCGTCGATACCACCAACCGCATCGACTTGACCCTCGGTTCGGAAGTCATCGACCACCTGTTTAGGCTTCCCCTCAACTACTTTGACAAACGGCGGGTTGGAGACATCTCCGGACGGGTCAACGAGTTGGCGAACATCCGTCAGTTCGTTACCGGAACCGCCCTCACCGTCGTTCTCGATGCCGTGTTCTCGGTGGTGTACATCGCCGTCATGGTCACCTACAGCTTGACCTTGACCTTCGTGGCGTTGATTACCGTTCCCTTTTTCACCGTCTTGATCGTATTCGTCTCCCCCATCGTGCGGCGACTGCTGCGGAAACGGGCCGAACGATACGCCGACGCCCAATCGTACCTCGTCGAAACCCTCAACGGGATTCAAACGGTGAAGGCGCAAAACATCGAATTAACCTCTCGCTGGAACTGGTACGAGCGGTACGCCCGCTATATGAATGCGGGTTTCCGTACCATTTTGACCAACACCGCCGCCAGTTCCATCGCCGGATTCCTCAACAAACTCTCCGGCTTGTTACTGCTGTGGGTGGGGGCGTATCTGGTGTTGCAAAACGAACTGACCCTCGGTCAGCTCATCGCCTTCCGCATTATTTCCGGAAACGTCACCGGGTCGCTACTGCGTTTCGTACAAGTGTGGCAGAGCTTCCAAGAAGTGGGAATGTCCGTCGAACGTCTGCGAGATATCCTCGGTTCCGAACCCGAAAGCGACGAGAGCGATCGACTCAACATCCCCCTGCCGAACATCGAGGGAGACGTTAAATTTGAAGAGGTCTGTTTCCGCTTCAACCCCACCGGACCTTTACAAGTGTCCAACGTCAACGTCGAGTTTCCCGCCGGGTCCTTCGTGGGCATCGTCGGACAGAGCGGTTCCGGGAAAAGTACCCTGATGAAACTGGTACAGCGACTGTATTCCCCCGAAAGCGGACGCATTCAAATCGATGGCTACGACATCAGCAAAGTGGAACTCTACTCCCTGCGCCGTCAAATCGGGGTCGTCCTACAAGACACGCTGCTGTTTAACAACACCGTCAAAGCTAACATCGCCCTCAATAACCCCGAAGCCAGCGACGACGAAATCATCGACGCCGCGAAAGTGGCCGCCGCCCACGACTTCATCATGACGCTGCCCCAGGGCTACAACACCATCGTCGGAGAACGGGGTTCGGCCCTGTCGGGGGGACAGCGGCAGCGGATTGCCATCGCCCGGACGGTCCTGCAAAAACCGCGCCTGCTGATTCTCGACGAAGCCACCAGCGCCCTGGACTACAACCTCGAAAGTTTAGTCTGTCAGAACTTGGTGGAGGAGTTTAAAGGACGCACGGTGTTCTTCATCACCCACCGTCTGCCCACGGTACAGAACGCCGACACCATCTTGATGATGGAGCAAGGTGCCTTAGTCGAAAAGGGAACCCACAAAGAATTAATGGCACTAAAAGGGCGGTATTACTGTCTGTACCAACAGCAAGAATCGCAGTTATAAAATAGGGACGGGGGGGCAAATCGCTCCCCTCACCAGCCGAGAGAACCATGACTATCGAACGACTCGAAACGATTCAAGACCAACCGGTCATCCTCGAACAACCTGCCTTTTGGACGCGAGCCTTTATTTGGTTGATCGTGGGCATTACCACTTCGGGATTGGTCTGGGCGTCCCTGGCCAAAATCGACCAGTCCGTCCCCGCCCAAGGCAAACTCGAACCGGAAGGATCGGTTAAAGAAATTAAAGTGCCGACGGGGGGCGTGGTGCGGGAAATCCACGTCGAAGGCGGCGAGGCCGTCCAAGAGGGCGACCTGTTGTTAACTTTGGATTCGACGGTGTCTCGCGCCTCGGTGGAATCTCTACGAGAAGCCCGAGACCAACGCCGCAGCGAAGCCCAAGCTTATCAAGCGCAAGTGGAAGGACGGGCTTATAGTGGAAGTGGCGGCGAGTTCGATCGCACCCAGCAACAGCGCGTTGAAGCCCGCCAGCGGGAGTTAGAAGCGCAACAGGCGGCGACGGAAAGCCAAATCCGCCAATTGGAAGCGCAACTGACTCAGGTACAAGGGCAAATTGCCGCCACGAACGCTCAAATCGAGAACGCCCAAAGCCGCTTGACCATCGCTCAAAACGGGCGTATCGCCGACCGCCAACAACTGCAAACGGCACAGCGACGGCTCTCAGAAGCGGAAGGGCGACTGGCGCAGGCGAGAAGTCTGTTGGCGGAAGACCGCGCCGTTTTAGCGGATTTGGAACCGCTCCTCGAAGAAGGAGGCATCGCTCGCTTGCAGGTGACGCGACAACGCCAACAGGTGATTACTCGGGAACGGGAAGTCTCCAGCGCCCAAGACCAAATTCTCGAACGTCAAGCGGAAATTACGCAACTGCAAGACGCCCAGCAACGGCGCGAAGCGGAAATCGCCAGTTTGGAATCGGATTTGTTAGCGCGACGGTCTGAAAAAGACCGCCTGTTGGGTGAGGAACAACGGCTGCGGGCGGCGATTTCTGAAGCCAACGCCAGCTTGCAACGAACTTTAGCTTCGGCGCAACGGGAAGCCTATCAGGTGATTGCGGAAAACCAGAAGCAAGATACGCAACTGACCAGCCAATTGGCGCGAGCCGAGCAAGAACTGGCTTATACTGAGATTCGATCGCCCATTGACGGCATCGTGTTCGAGGTGCTGCCCAACTTCGCCGCCAACGAAGAACGGGGGATTACGGGATTCGTCCTCAACACCAGCGAACCCGTCATCACCATCGTTCCCAAGAGCAACCTCGTGGCGAACGTCTTCGTCACCAATAAAGACATCGGCTTCATCGAGGAAGGGATGGAAGTCGAAGTCCAAATTGACGCCTTCCCGGCGACGGAATTCGGCACGATTCCCGGCGAATTGGTGTCCATCGGGGAAGATGTTTTAGAACCGGAACAAAACCGTCCGTTCTACGCCTTTCCGGTGACCATCGAACTCGGCCAACAGTATTTCGAGATCGGGGAAAGCAACAGACAAATTCCTTTGCAAGCGGGGATGGCGGTCAGCGCCAATATTAAAGTCCGCGATCGCACGGTGTTGAGTATCTTCCTCGACAAGTTCACCAAAGGCACGCGCAGTCTGGAAAACGTCCGTTAGCGGTGGTTTTGCGTCGTTCGATTTGGCTGTGGGCGATCGCTTTGGCAACCATGAAACTCGGGTCGATCGCTCACCTTCCCATCCGGGCGTTTCCCGCTGTTCACGACCATCTGCGCTACGTCATCACTGCCTCGAATTTACTCGAGGTAGACGTTCCCTATGGCGAACTCGTCTTAGCCCGTCAACCGGGTTATCCCGGCTTTATCGCCTTCAGCTACCTCCTAGGAATTCCCTTACGGATTTCTCAGGAATTTTTCTATTTAGCGGCGGGGGGATTTCTCGCCGTCGCTTTTTATCGGTGGGTACGGCGACCGTGGCTGATGCTGTTGTTTTTTAGTCTCTACAGTTTCGCCCCCTTTTCCTATCACTGGAACCGCCAAACACTGCAAGAGGTTTTATATTTGCCGCTCACAGCGGCCATGGTCGCCAGTCTGTTAAATCTTATTAAAGATGCAGAGAAGCCACGGCGTTTTTTACGGGATTCTCTGGTTCTGGGATTCATTCTCGCCCTCTTTTGGAACACCCGCCCTGAAGGGATTTGGATTGTTCCGACCCTTGCATTAATCTACGGAATCCTCGGAATTTCGAGAATTTCCAAAAATTGGAAAACCCACCCCCCTGTTTCCCCCGCTCCCCCTCTCCGAACCCTCACCTACTCTATCCTCTTCACCCTCGCTCCCATCGTTTTTTTTACCTCGACTTTCGCCTTTATTAATTATCTCCAATACGGAATTTACAACACTTACGATTTAAAAGCCCCCGGACTCACCGCCGCCTATAGCAGTTTGCGACGAGTTTCCCCAGAACGCCACCGCCCTCAAATCGCGATTCCCAAAGCAACTCGGGAGGAAATTTACGCCGTCAGTCCCAGTTTTCGGCGGTTGAAAGATTCCCTAGAAATCGAGAGCGATCGCGGTTGGCGACAGGTATCCTGTGACATGGGAATTTGCGACGACTACGCCGCTGGCGTGTTTTTCTGGGCGTTACGAGACGCGGTAGAAGACGAGGGATATTACCAATCCGCCCCCGAGACAGAAGCCTTTTACGAACAAATCGCCAGAGAAATCGAGACCGCCTGCGATCGATCCCTCCTCCGCTGTCAACCGCAAAACATCGCCAGTTTCGTCCCCTCCCTCTCCTGGGATATCCTCCAACCCTGGCTGCAAAGCAGCCTTCGCCTCAGCTACAACCTCACCACCAGTTCCCTCACGCTCAAACTCGATTCCGGCGTCGAAGACATCCCCTTTCGCCAACGTTACTACAGCCAAATCACCCGAGAACCCGCCGACTTTTTCCAACAGCGAGCGTTCCCCCTCAACCGCCTCAAAGACCAGTTCGTTACCGCCGTTTCCCGCCTCTATCAATGGCTATTTCCCATCGTTTTCGGGGTGGCTGTAGTTGGGTACGTCCTCGAACTTTTGGCGTTGTCACAGCCTCGTCTCGTCCCGCTATGGCTGTCTGGGGTGTTGCTGTTCTGCGTGGCGACGCGGGTGGTGTTGGTGGCGTATATCGACGTCACGAGTTGGTCAGTGGAAGGGGGCGATCGCTACCTGCGCCCGGTTTTACCGTTACTGTGGTTGTTAATGAGTCTTGGTGTATTCTATTTAAGTTGTCGTTGGAAAAGGCTCAAATCGAGCTGGTTCCGTCGCTAAATATCCCCCAAATTCGCCAGTTCTAATGAAATCGATTCAAATTACCATCAATCTCAAAACGATTCTCTATTTGGTAATTTCTATCGTCATTCTCTATTTATTTTTCGCCTTTCTGCCGATTCCCAAACCCATCGATACGGGACTCGATCCGTCTTGGAAATACGGCATCAGCCGCGTTGCAGAAGATGGAGTTATTTTTGGTAAAGATATTATTTTTACTTACGGAGCCTTCGGATATCTGGTTCGCGGTGCGGTTATCGATGGCAATTTTTGGAATATTTTCTATTTTAAAATATTCGTCCATGCTGTTTTATTTGGATTTACAATTTGGCGAATTCTTAAATCTCGAAATATCGTCGAAGGTTTCGCAGTCGCTTTGAGCGTTGTTTTTCCCTATTTAATCTCAGATTTTTACCAAGCATTACAAACCGAATACCAACTTTTATATATTATTATATTAATCCTTTCGTTTCGAGAATTTTGGCAAGGAAAATCGGCGCAATACTGGGCGATCGGCGTCGGTGCAGCGGGGGGATTTCTGCTGCACACCAAGGTATCTCTAGGATTACAAGCCTCTGTTGCCTTATTTCTGTTTTTTGCTGTTCGGGTTCTTTGGGGATTGAGAAGTCAAATCGGAGTGCGTGAAAACTTGCTGTTACTCCTCGATTCTCAACTGGCCGCAGCCACAACTGCTTTTGTATTTCTCGCCCCACAAAATATCGGCAAATTTGGTAAAACCGCAATTTTTCTCTCGGGTTCGATCGTCTTGGGATTTTGGGTAATTCCAAAACTCTTTAATTCGAGTCGATCGAGAGTTTTGAAAAAAACCGACAGTCAAGACACTGAAACACCCGGTTGGAAAGCTGCCGAAACAGAGCGAAATCGCTCCGAATTTATCGACAACCTCAGACATTTCGGAACCCGAATTATCTACGGTATCAGCCTGTTAATCCTCATCAGCTTTTCCGAACCCTCATTATTGGCCTATATCGAAGGCTATTCTAACATCACCTCCGGCTATTCCAGTTCCATGAGTTACGTCGGTTCTCATCTCGAACTGGGATTTGCCCTCGTGGAAATTCTCGGGTTGCTGTGGCTGTTTCTTCTCGTCGCCAGAGACGGAAATGCCAGCTTTTCCGCCGCCATGCTGTTGGTGGTATTACTTACCTTCAAACATGGCTTCGTCCGCCAAGGCGCTCATGTCATCCGCTTCTTTTTTAGTATACCCTTGATTTTATCTCTGTGCGCCATACAAATTCGACCGGGATTTTGGCGGAAATTCGCTTATGGCTTCCATCTCTATGCTTTAATCCTCTGTGTCGTCACGTACCGCCACTATTCTGACCTCTATTCGGAATACTATCCGCAGAATTTAGCGCGTCCGCTGACGCCAGAACTGGTGAAAGCAAAAGCCGGATATTTTGTCAATCCTCGCGATTTAAAAGAAGCGTTAATGGCAGAAAGTGCGGACAATCTCGATGGCGTTCGTTTACCCTCAGAAATTCGGGATGTTTTAGGCGATAGCACGGTCGATATTATTCCCTGGGAAACCTCCCTCGTTCCCGCCAACGGCTTGAACTGGAAACCGCGACCCATTTTTCAATCTCAAGTCGCTTATCGACCTTATCTCGACTTCGCCAACCGCGACGATTTGGCGGAGAATCCGCGAGATTTCCTCTTGTACAATTTCCACGCCGTAGACGGACAACACCCGTTTTTTACCGTTCCCGCCACGGCGTTTCATTACACCTGCAACTATCAGATTTCACCGCAAGTTCCGGCGTTTGTGGATTTACCCAAACTCCCTCGAACGATGGTATTAGAACTGTTACCGGAAAGTCGATGTGTCGGAGAAAGGAACGGACGAGAAATTTCGGTCGTGTGGGAAGATACCGCCATCATCGAAGCAGAAGATGGGGATATCGTTCGCGCGTCGGTGAAGGCTGAATATTCGATGTTAGGGAAATTAGCGAAAACCTTTTTCCGGGTTCCTCCGGTTTGGATAACGGTCTTCGATATGGATGGAGAAGAACGGAAGTATAAAATTTTGACGGACAATTCTGAAGATGGAGTCTGGTTGAGTCACCTTCCGAAAAACGACGCGGAGGCGTTTGAACTGTTACAAGGACAGTTACCGCAGCGAATTTACGGCTTTAAGTTTTCCACGCGATATCCGAGTTTGTTCGCACCGCGAATTCAGGTGAAGTTGATTGGGTACGATTTGGGAGGCTTTCAGATAAAACCGTAAGTCTCCAATCCTCCATCCTTATCTCAAACAGCAGTTTCTCATTTCCCTGAAAAAACCTCTCTGTGTCCTCTGTGTCTCTGTGGTTAAGACTTTTTAAAACCCAGCTTATCAGACAAAATGCTGAAGTTGCGATCGCACTCCATCCCTCTCGTTTCCCTCCTCACTGTCGCCGTAGCGGTGGTGTTGTTCGCCTGTAGCAACTTCCGCCATACGATGTTTCGATCGACCGCGATGGATTTGGGATTTTTCGACCAAGCGGTATATCTCATCAGCCAAGGGGAATTTCCAGCGGTGTCCTTTTGGGGAGAACATTTCCTTGGAAATCACGCCGAATACAGTTTGTATTTACTGGCGGGACTTTACAAAATCTATCCCGATGCGCGGTGGCTGTTACTGGTTCAAGGGATTTCGCTGGCGTTGGGGGGGTGGTTCGTTTATCGATTGGCGCGTCAGCGGGAAATTGACGAGAACTCGGCGATAACTGTATCGATCGCCTATTGGTTGTATCCATTAGTTTTCAACGTTAACTTGTTCGATTTCCACCCGGAAGTCATGGCGATTCCGGCGATGTTGGCGGCGGTGGAACTGGCGAGGAAGGGTCGTTCTCTCCTCGGTTTTAGCCTCTGTATTGTCTTTATTCTGGGAACTAAAGCCGTGATGTCCCTGACGGTGGCGGCGATGGGAGTTTGGCTGTGGGGTGTCGAGAAGCGACGGAAAGCGGGTGCGATCACCTTATTCGGCGGACTGGCGTGGTTTGTCTTAGCGACACAGGTGGTTATTCCAATATTTCGTCCCGAAGGCGTCGAAGCGGTGTATCGGTATGCGTATCTCGGAAATTCGGTTCGAGAAATCCTGGTGAATCTGGTATTGAAACCGCAACTGTTTCTCGGACAGGTGTTTTCCTGGCAAAGTTTGAGTTATCTGTTAATGGTGGCGTTTCCCGTCGCGTGGGGATTGTCGCTGCGCCATCTCGCGCCGTTACTGGGTGGGTTTCCCATTTTGGCGATTAACATTTTAGCCGACCATCCGTTACAAACTACGTTGCGCCATCAGTACGCTTTACCGATTTTACCGTTTCTGTTTTTGACGGTTATCGAAACGGTCGCGCATCGCCAGGGATTGCGTCGAAAGGTGGTTTTAGCCTGGTCTTTGGCGGCGTTGTTGGTGTTGGGAAATCCCAATAAGTTAATTCGGGGATTTGAGGTGTTCGATACCTGGACGGCGACGCGAGAGGCGATCGCGCAAGTTCCCCCCGAGGCGAAAGTCTTGACGGACAATTTTCTCGCACCCCATTTAACCCATCGAAAAACCCTGTTGTTAATCGGATATCCCAGTCCGAAGGCGATCGATTTAGAAACACCAGATACCATCGTTCTCAACCTGCGATATCCCTGGATTCCCACGGCGGAAGTGGCGCGAGATTTAGCCAGCCATTTCAGCCGTCACCCAGAGTTTGAAACGGTCTATTCCCGCGACGAGGTGGTGGTATTTCGCCGTTTTTCCCAGGATTGACGGTCGATCGCTTCCGAAATTTCCGAAAAACTACGGAAATTCGATCGCTTATTCCCATTTTGGCAATTTCATCCGTTAAAATTGCCTGAAAATTGGGTTTTCGGGTGCGTTTCATGACCTACAACGTCAGAATTGCGGATTTACCCCCAACCGAACGACCTCGCGAACGGTTGATGACATACGGCGCGAAACATTTAGCCACGTCGGAATTGCTGGCGTTGCTGTTGGGAACTGGATGTAAAGTCCAGAAACTCTCAGCGGTGGGATTGGGACAGCAAATTCTGCGTCAACTGGGACAACACCAACGCGATCCTCTGGAGATTTTGCGAAACGTCTCGCCGCAAGAGTTGATGCAAATTCCCGGAATCGGCTTAGCCAAGGCGACAACCATTATTGCGGCGATCGAACTGGGAAAACGCGCTTTTCAAACCCGTCCGGCGGAACGTCGCATCGTCGAAGATCCCGCCACGGCGGTCGCTTGTCTGAGTCACGATTTAATGTGGCAAGAAACCGAACGCTTTGCGATTTTACTCCTCGACGTTCGCAATCGCATTTTGGGAACGCAACTGTTAACCATCGGAACGGCGATGGAAACCCTGGCCCATCCTCCCGATATTTTCCGCGAGGTCATTCGCCAAGGCGCCAACCGCGCGATCGTCTCTCACAACCACCCCAGCGGAAACGTCTCGCCGAGTCCGGAAGACATCGAACTGACGCGCCGCCTCCTCGAAATCTCCCAAATCCTCTCAATTCCCATTCTCGACCATTTGATTTTGGGAAACGGAAATTACGCCAGTTTGCGGAAAGAGACGACTTTGTGGGAAGAGTTGCCGCAGGAGGAGTGATGAGGGGATGATGAGGTGATGAGGTGAGGTGATGAGGTGAGGGGATAATGAGGTGATGATGAGGCGATGAGAAACTTTCAACTGTTGCGTTACCAGAAATTTTGGGTCTAAAGCCTCGCCCTTTCAGGGCGACTCTGCTATAAGGGAGAAACTGGAGCGGTATTCAACCCGTTTAAAAACCGAGCCTCTAATCGAGGCAACTGAACCTTGAAAACTAGAGTTAGTGGGTTCTGTTCGGGAAGGCTCGGGCAGGTAAAAGCTCTAAGCAACAAGTACAGAGAACCAATTTTTTCGCGGATTCTCAGGTACGGTAGGGCATACCGAAACCTCCTCTGCAATGGGGAAAACGCCTAGGGAGATAAACCCCTCTGGTATTCATTGGCAACGATGGATAGTAAGGGTTGTCAACGAACTAGGAATCCCAAACCGTGAGGTCTGGAGAATCGCCGCTCTTTTAAGGCGGCGAGTATGTCAAACCCGACCCAATCTCCCCCTCTCCCCATCTCCCCATCCCATCATCCCCTCATCGCCTCTTGCCATCTCGAAAAGGCTGTGTTAGAATAGGAATCTATGGGCGATTAGCACAGTGGTAGCGCACTTCCTTCACACGGAAGGGGTCACTGGTTCGAATCCAGTATCGCCCACTGAAATGAAAATTAAATAGCATTATGATGGGGTTGTGTTCGATCGCAACCCATCTTTATAAGAACTTTAACAGTACGGGAGTTTTACAGACTGATGACACAAACGACTCAAACTCCGCAAAAGGGTATCCAAATGACGGAAACTGCCCTGAAGCAAGTGATGATGCTGCGCCAACAGCAAGGAAGCGATTTGTGTTTGCGCGTCGGCGTGCGCCAAGGGGGATGTTCGGGGATGTCCTACACGATGGATTTTGAAGATCCCACGAATATCGGCGAACAAGATGAAGTTTACGATTACGAAGGGTTTCAAGTCGTTTGCGATCGCAAAAGCTTGTTATATCTCTACGGCTTAGTGCTCGATTACAATACCGCGTTAATCGGCGGCGGCTTCACCTTCACCAACCCCAACGCGACGCAGACTTGCGGTTGCGGTAGTTCGTTCTCGGCGTAATCCAGAACAACGAGGGTGAAAATCCCACGGTTCTCGGGAAATTTTCCAGTATTTTAAAAAGAGAGACGTTCTCAGCCGGGAACGTCTCTCTTTTTGTTGTAACGTTTTTCTGTATTGCAAACGACAGGAGTGTTCTCGACGATGAGTCAACAGATTGAATCGGATTTCGAGCAGGCGATCGCGCGGTATCAAAACGGCGAGTCGCCGAAGGCGTTGATTCCTACGTTTAAGGAAATTTGCGATCGCGCCTCGAAAAACAGCGCCGCCTGGACTTGTTTGGCGTGGCTGTACCTTCTCGACGATCGACCCAAATCCGCCTACAAAGCAGCGACGAAAGCTGTCAAACTTACCCCGGAAGATCCCCAGGCGCAGGTGAACTTGGCGCTGGCGATGTTGGATTGCGAAAAATCGGGGGTGCGATCGCATATCGATCACGCCATGGAAGTGATGATGGCCTCCTCGGAATTGCGCGAGGAAGTTCAGCGCAACATCGAAGATGGTTTGCAGCGAAAACCCGATTGGAAGAGTCTTCTGAGAGTGCGTCGCTGGCTGTTCGAGTCTTAGTCGAAACGCATTTTCGCGACCGATCGATGGAATTCGAGGGGGAATAATTACCTATTCGAGAGAATTCTTCGGATATTTTTCATCGAATTCGAGGGGGAATAATTACCTATTCGAGAGAATTCTTCGGATATTTTCCATCGAATTCGAGGGGGGAATAATTACCTATTGCCAACAATTTTTCGGGTATTTTCCTTAAATTTTAACCCCTCGAATCTTTGCCTATTTCGGCTCAAACCCCTCAATATCAGGGGGTTTGAGCCTCATAACGCAGAAACTTACTCCCCTCGATATTACGCATACTTCACAATTCCTAAAATAACTTCATAAAAAATCCACGAAGTGAATGATAAGATTTAGTGAAGTCAGACATTAACTATTTCGCATTTTAATTTTGTCAACTCTTTTATTGGAGAAGAAGCATCATGAGTAATAATACCAAAAACGTTTCCGTTAAACCAGAAACCCGCAATCACAAAGGCTTTTTTATTCAAGACGTGGAATATCAACTGATGGGCGTTGACGAGTCCGGTTGGGCGCTCATTTGCATCGACGATGTAAGCTGCCACTATGTCGATCCCGACAATCTCGAATCCCTGGAAGATCTCATCGATTAATCGCAGCGATCGCTTCAAAATCTTGGAATTGTCGGCTAGACTAACCCCTTAGTCTAGCTATTTTTTTGGGATTTCGATCGCCTTTGACAATCAGAGCTGGCGGCGGTGGGCATCGTTCGGGGAAGAGTGAAACGTGAAAACCCAAGCCACGGAATCCGCCCTCTCCCCTCTCTCTGTGTCCTCTGTGTCTCTGTGGTGAAAAACTATCGATCGAACTCTGCCAGCACCTCTTCCAAAGCAGGTTTGACCGTCGGATAGCGATACTCAAATCCTTCCGCCAAAGCCTGTTTCGGAAGCACTTGCTGGCCTTTCAACACCACCATCGCCCCTTCTCCGAGCAACAGTTCCAAGGCAAATTCCGGAACGGGCAACCAAGACGGGCGTCCCATCACTTCCCCCAACACCTGACATAACGTATTCATCCGAACTGGATTCGGAGCCGTGGCGTTATATACCCCCGAAAAAGAGGGATTGGACAGGGCTTCAACAATCAACCGCACCACATCGTCTCGGTGAACCCAGGATACCCACTGACGGCCGCTGCCGATGGGGCCGCCGACGAACAAGCGAAACGGCGTCAGCATTTTCCCCAAAGCGCCGCCGGGTCCCAAGACGATGCCGAAGCGCAACACGGCCACGCGAGTCCCCAAGGCTTTAACCTTCTGAGCTTCCGCTTCCCAAGTTTGACAGACCTGTGCCAAAAAATCGTTACCCGGCTGACTGCTTTCGTCGAAGGTGGCCGTTTCGCTCGTCCCGTAATAGCCCACCGCCGAAGCGTTGACGAAGACAGAGGGCTTGTCCGCCGCGCGTTCGATCGCTTCGGCCAGTTTGGCCGTGGTCACTCGACGGCTTTCGAGGATAGACTGTTTGTATTCCGGCGTCCAGCGGTTGTCGGCGATGGGCGTTCCCGCCAGATTGACGACCCCCGTACAGCCAGAAATCGACTCTTGCCACTCTCCCGACTGCATGGGATCGTAGCCGACGACCGAAACCTTGGGAAAGGCGGAATTGGGAAACAGGCGGCGTGCCTTTTCCGGACGGCGCGAGAGCACCAAAATTTCCGCCCCGTCTTGCTGTAATCGATCGACCAAACGACTGCCGACAAATCCCGTTGCACCTGCGATCGCGACCTTCACGAGCTACTCCTTTCCTGCTATTGCATCGTTTTCAATATTAATCGAAGGACGTTAGAGAGGCGATCGCCCTTCCAACTGGCAAATCCAGAAACCCAATCGCAGACTAAGTAAATTTGCGTGTAAGATTTGTGTAACGACTTAGGCGTTGCGTCAAAAAACGACCGCGCCTCAATTTGGCATTCAACGGTCGGGTGTGTTCGACAGTGGAAGAACGACTGCAAAAACTTTTATCTCGGTGGGGCATTGCCTCTCGCCGTCGCGCGGAAACCTTGATTCGCGACGGACGAGTCTGCGTAAACGGACAAACCGCCGAACTCGGAACCAAAGCTGACCCCGAGCGCGATCGCGTCCAACTCGACGGTCGCCTCGTCTCCCCGCAAAACCGCCCCGCTCCCCTCTACCTTCTGCTCAACAAACCCATCGGCGTGGTCAGTACTTGCGACGATCCTCAAGGTCGCACCATCGTACTCGACTTACTGCCCGACGCGATCGCCCAAGGTCAAGGTCTCCATCCCGTCGGTCGCCTCGACGCCGACTCCACCGGTGCCTTACTCTTAACCAACGACGGAGATCTCACCTTTCGTTTGACCCATCCCCGCTATCATATAGCCAAAACCTATCGGGTTTGGGTTCGCGGGTATCCCCCCGAATCCGCTCTAAAAGCTTGGCGGCGGGGCGTTCTCCTAGACGGACGCCCCACCTTGCCCGCTCGAGTCCGCGTCCTCAAACGCGACCACGCCAACGGTCGAACGCAGCTCGAAACCGTCTTGACCGAAGGGAGAAACCGACAGATCCGCCGAGTTGCCGAACAACTAGGGTATCCCGTCGAAGGCCTTCACCGCACGGCAATCGGCCCGGTACAGTTAAACGCCTCCGCTGAGGAAGTCCTTCCTCCCGGCGGCTATCGCGCCTTACAGCCCTCAGAACTCAAGGCTTTACGAACTCAACTCGACCTAAAATCAGTACTGGTGCGATCGAACCTCAAGGAGCATAGCGGATGAAGTTCTCGCGGATTCAGTTCAGAAAAAAAAAGAAAACCACCCGCAACCTCGCCCAAGTGCAAGCTGACACCCTCGCGGAAATGGGCAGCCACCTACGGCAGTTGCGACAGGATCGATCGCTCACGCTCGATTGGATTTCTCGTCAGACTCTTATTCCCTCGCGCCTGTTGAACGCCATCGAAGAAGGGAAACTCGAAAAACTGCCCGAACCCGTCTACATCCAAGGATTCGTGCGTCGCTTCGCCGATGTTCTCGGTCTCGACGGTATCGAATACGCCCGTCAGTTTCCCACAGGACTCGAACTCAAACCCCGCAGCCGAAGCTGGCGCGATTCCTCAGCCGCTCAACTGCGTCCGCTTCATCTGTATCTGCTCTATATTTCTATCGTCATCTTTTCGGTGCGGAGTATCGCCTCGGTCAACCAGCCGGCCGCCGTGGATAGGCCACCACCGACGAGCCTGCCCGCTCCCAGTCCCGACCCCGCACCCTCCCAAGCTCCAACCGCCACGCCGAACAAATCGAACGCTCGACCGGCCTCGTCGGCTTCCCAAAACCAACCCGTCCGCGTCGGCATTACCCTCACTGACGAGTCTTGGATTATGGTGGTGGCCGACGGCGAAACGGCATTTGAAGGGATTCTCTCGGAAGGAACCCATTCTTGGTCGGCTCGAGAAGAACTGACGGTGATGGCGGGAAACGCGGGAGGGGTCATGATTGCAGTCAACGGCAACGAAGCCCAACCGATGGGAGAACCCGGCAGCGTCGAAGAAGTGACCTTCGTGGCCGATTCTCGGGCGGCCACTTCTTCGGACACTAACCCTCAACCGAACTAAAGAGTGAAAGGAAAAACTCGGACTCGATCGTCTCAGTGGCTCGTTGACGCTTTTGAGAGTGTCCTGAAGTAGCCACATTTTTAAATGTAAAACTATACAATAAACTGACGCGATGACTCGGTTCGTCCGGCTGAGCTGTTCGAGTCTGTCACGCTGCCACTTTAGCCCCTATTAGGAGTTTTTATGAAATCGATCGTTCGTTGGCTCGCTGCCTTGGGTTTGATGGGAGGAACGCTCCTCGGCTCGCTGGTTCCTGCGATGCCCGCTGCCGCTCTGTCTGAAGAAGAAGTGTTGGAAAAACTGGCAACTATCCCCGTTTTCACCATTACAAATAACGACGGTGCGTTTTTCTTAGATGCCGTCCCCAACGCTCAAAACCAAAGCCAACCCCAACAGTTCGTGCGCGTGTTTTTCGATATCGACGATGCCAAACAAGCGGCTGAAGATATCGCGACTCAACGCCCAGACCTCGAAGACGATCTGCGAGTGACGCTCACGTCAATGGCAGATATTTACATGATGGAACAGGAATTTGAGAGCGAAGGCGCTAATGGCGAAACCGCCAACGGTGAAGATAGCGAATCTCTCGAATTTGCTTATATTCCCCCTCGAGAAGAAATGAACGCAGCGGTTTCGCTACTGCAAGAACAAGACCGAACGTCGGACTTATTGGAAGTCGAAGGGCAAAACGGCGAAACCGTTTATATTTTCCCAGGCGTTCCGTTGTTCGCCGCGACGGTAGGGACGGGAGAAAACCAACGGTATTTGAGCGTGCAACAGAACGGGGAAGCTTACGTGCCGCTGTTTTTCGATCGAGACGACCTTAACAACGCCATTCAACAGGCTAACCTCAGCGAACCCGTCGATACGCAGGTGTTGCAACTCGAAAGTTTGCTCGATCGAATGACGGTCGAAGACGCCAACGATGCGGCTTACGAACAATTGGTGTTGATTCCCACCCGCGAATCGGCGCGGTTGATGGAAAACGTGATTCAGGAAATGCAGCAACGCTCGGGTGAGGGGACGCCCGTAGACCCGCCCGCCGCTACGCCGGAAAACTAAACGGAAATTTCTGGGAAATTCGAGATGTCCGGTTTGTCTGTGTCCCCTCCAACGCCGATTCCTATCCTCGGACGCCAGTTATGGGGGTGGCGATCGCAAGCTCGCGATCGCGCCCTCGACGTGGGGATCGATCCCCAAGAAGTCGATTGGCTGTTGCAACGACTCGGCGGGATCGATCGCTTAACTCTACGCTTGGCTGGACGACAACTGCCCGAAACCTTCACCCTCGACTGTTCCCTCGACGACCTCGATCGCCTCTGGACTCGTCGCTGGCGCGATCGCGTCCCCTTACAGTACCTCGTGGGAACCGTTCCCTGGCGACATTTCAACTTGCTGGTGTCTCCCGCCGTTCTCATCCCTCGCCCGGAAACTGAAGCCATTATCGATATCGCTCGGGAGGCAGCCGAGGTCAAGAGCGGCGGAATTTGGGTCGATTTAGGCACGGGAAGCGGGGCGATCGCATTGGGTCTCGCTGAAGCCTTTTTAGATGCCTCTATCGTCGCAGTAGACGCCAGTGAAGAGGCTCTCGCAGTCGCCCGAGCCAACGCCGAACGCTGTGGCTTGGTCGATCGCCTGCGTTGGTGTCACGGCAGTTGGTTCGAGCCGTTACAGTCGTTGAAAGGGAAAGTACGCGGTTTGGTTTCCAACCCCCCTTACATCCCCAGCGACGAGGTGTTAGAACTCCAACCGGAAGTGACCCGCCACGAACCCCACCTCGCCCTCGACGGCGGAACTGACGGATTGGACGCCCTGCGCCATCTCGCCGACACTGCGCCGGACTACTTGGCAGACGGTGGTATTTGGCTCGTCGAACATATGGCGGGACAGTCGGAGGCGGTGCGGGACTTGTTACAACGTCGTGGCTGTTATCGAAACGTCCGTGCGATCGCCGATTTCGCGGGGATCGATCGATTCGTCTTGGCCGATTTCGACGCTAACCTTGGTTAAGATCGAAAAATTGCCAACGTTGTCGATCGAGACGCGATCGCGTCGATATTGCTCCCAACTATGACCTTGGTTTCCTTCGATGCCCTGGTAGAGGGCCTGCGTTCGGGCCGAATTGCCAGCTTTCCCACCGATACCGTTCCCGCCCTGGCCGTGCGTCCGGAAGGGTCGGCCGACCTGTTCGCTCTCAAACAGCGCCAAGCCACCAAACCCCTAATTCTCATGGGGTCTCGCGCCGAAGACCTCTGGCCTTACGTAGCGGGAACTGACGCGGAACGGCAACAGTGGGACGCCTGGGTTCGCCAACACTGGCCTGGTGCGCTGACCCTGGTTTTACCCGCCGGCCCCAAGTTGCCGCCCCAAATGAACCCCACCGACCCCACCACCATCGGCGTGCGGGTGCCCGACTGCGACATCGCCCGTCGGGTGTTGGCCGCCACCGGGCCTCTGGCCACCACCAGCGCCAACCGTTCCGGAGAACCCCCGTTGACGGAAGCCGCAGATATCGATGCCGCTTTCGAGGAGGTTCTGGTTCTGTCGCCGAAGGCCTACGCGCCCCTATCCGCCTCGGGTTTACCCTCGACCGTGGTCAAATGGACGGGGGAAAACTGGCAGGTACTCCGACAGGGATCGGTACAGTTGTCCCCGTAGAGCCGGAGTAAAGTGGAAGAGACGCGATCGCCTGTCGGTCAGGTCGCATCTCCTCACGTCCGAGACGGCATTCTCAACAAAGCCTATGAAACGCAAATTTGCTTCCCATCCCGATCGAGACGCTCCCCTGACGCCAGAGGATCTAGACGGGATTGAAGATCGAGATTTGCGACATCGCGTCGCGGCGCTAGTGGAACGCTGTAACGACCTCGAACGCAGCAACGAGGAACTCAGCCGCGACGTGAAACATCTGCAATTGAACTATCGCCTCGCGGTGGCACTGGGTCAGTTTAAAGCCGGGTTTCTCTCGCGGATTTCCCACGAACTGCGATCGCCCCTGAACGGGTTGATCGGCACTCACCAACTGATTTTGGCCGACCTCTGCGACAATCCTGATGAAGAGCGGGATTTTTTGAGTAAAGCTCACGAGTCCGCCCTCAAAATGGTCTCGATGCTCGATACCATTCTCAAAGTGGCTCGGGCCGAACAGGGACGCGCTCCCCTCAGTCTCGACTCGGTGCGAGTGTCGGATTTGTTTGAAGAAGTTTACGAATTACTGCACCTGGAAGCGGCTAACCACAACCACGATTTTCAGATCGAAATGCCCGATCCCGAAGTTCGGGTTTCGGCGGATTGGAAACTGTTGTTACAGCTATTGGTGCGCAGCATCGAAACGGTGTTCGATCGCTTGGAGTACGGCAGCCTGCGCCTGTCGGCCGCCGCCGACGATCGAACGGTCAAAATTTGGCTCGATTCCCCCTGTCCTTACCAGGAATGGAAAGAACCTATCGATACGATGCGATCGCCCCGGCCGGAATTCGATCCCCGTGTCGGACTTCCCCAGCTTTCCTGGGGCTTGACTTTTGCCATCGATCGGGCATTGCTCGATTTGATGCGAGGGGATTTGGAAATTCTCGACCCCCCCGCCGACGGTCAAGCTGACTGGCTTACTCGACTTCAATATTCGCTCCCACGGGAACCTCCGACGTCGGAAATTGACTGACGAGGGGCTGGTTGTGCAGCACCATCGTCGTCGTGGAATTTTCCTCGAAACCGATGCGTTCGTAAAAGCGTTGTTGGTAGGTGGTCATTAGATACACCCGTTCGACGCGGTTGACGCGAGGGTGACTCAGTACTGTTTCCACTAATTTACGACCGATGCCAAATCCTTGATATTCGGGATGAACCACCACGTCCCAAATCGTGGCGCGGTAAATTCCGTCAGAGGTGGCGCGGGCAAATCCTGTTAATCGATCGCGATCCCATACGGTGATGACGGGTTCGCTGTTGGCGATCGCGATTTCTAAGTCTTCGATACGGCGTTCGGCTGCCCAAAACGCAGCCAGATCGAATAAGGCTTTGACGTCGGAAACGTTAATTTCGGATTTGCGATCGCAATAGCGAATGTGACGGCAATCCATTGATTCAAACCTCTCCTAAACCTTTGACATACTCCCCAGCTATCACGGCGTGGGGATTCTCCAGACCGTTCGGCTGAC
>NZ_JBNGCO010000051.1:513-32640 GCF_049974805.1 Baaleninema sp. | reverse complement strand
CACAGCCCTGGATCGATCGGGGATTTGGCCACGAATCATTTCCTATGGCTATACAACTAAAAATCGTTTAATAGTTATTTTTTCTGCATACAAATTTTACCAAAAAATAACTCAAAAAAATATTTAGACGCCCCGAAAATACCGCCGCAGCGTTGCATATAACGCGGCGGCGGAGACCCTCAAAAACGGCGATGGGATGAGCAAATGGCGTATTACCCGTTCAGCCAACCACGCAGCCGTTTTCCCCATTGACGGAGGCGATGCGAAACGTTGCTGACGGCGTTTTCGAGAGAAGCTTTCCAAGTGGGGCGTTTGGCGACGACTTCCACATCGATCGCATCAGAATCCATCGCCTCAAAATCCACATCCATCAAGGGATTCGCCACCTCGAAGGCTCCATCGTCGATGAGACTCCGAACCCTGGGAAATTCAACCCCATCCAAGGCGAACAGGGGGCGATCGAACAACCCATCAGAAAGCCAGCGATCGCGATCGAAGTCGTCAAAATCGAAGGGGAATCGATCGAGTTCGATATAAGATGAAACAGGACGGCGACGATGAATCTGGTGAAGGCGTCCGTCAGCGTCCGTCCACGAAAAATCGACGGTCGTGAAGCCTTTAGGGGTGCGATCGAAACTGTTCCAAGAAATATAGCGACTTCGACGAATAACTTTCATCATAGCAACCTCTCCAACGCTCGACGGTAAAGGGCGATCGAAAAGCCGTTTTCACCGATAGAATTGCGGTCTTTCAGACTTACCTCCACGGTAAACCCTCACCTCGAAAAGAGACGTTCGGTTTCGATCTCTTCTCGAGTCGAAGTTTCCGAAGCCCAACCCCGTATCCTCCTTACCGAGAAAGCCGTAACGAGAACGCGCTAACCGACGAGGCGAGTCAGCGATTCCGTCCTGTCGCAAGTTAAACAAGTTTCGCCTAGCGATTGCCTAGCGATTGCAGAGAGAGCATGTCAAAATACAGACGAGACCGACAACCCTAGAGAAAACGCCCAAGGGAGTGCGATCGTGACCGGACGAGACTTACACCAACTCATCCTCGATAAGTGGGGATGCTCTTACGATTTACAACTGCGTCGCACGCAGGGAAAAGTTTTCGTTCAAATTATGTGGAAATACCTCGAGCAGGCGTCGTTTCCGCTCTCGGCTCAAGAGTACCTCGCCCATCTCGAGAGTATCGCGCAGTACATCAACAGTTTGGGGGGAACAGAAACAGTTCGGACTTACATCGCTCGAACTCGCGAACGTCCCCGGTTGGGAAAAGCCGTCAGTATTCCCATCGAACTCGGGGCGAGAGCCTCGGAATGGTCGATCGAGAATTGACAATTGACAACGGGAATACCCACAGGAACTCGCAGCGTCCGAAATTTCCTTGGGGCAATATGAAGTTTTTTTGCTAACTTGTCAAAGACGTTCTCGAACGGGGTGAACTACTCATGTCCCATCCACCCTCGATCGCCCGTTGGTTTTCGCGGCGCATCGTTCGCTTTGTCCTCATAGCTTGTTTGGCGTTGGTCTCGGTAACGGCGATCGTACCGAGTACGACGACGTCGGTCTTCGCTCAAACGCCGCTTCCGATTCCAGTCCCGACCCAGAGTCCCCTCGAATCCGCCCCCGTCCGCCTCAACGGATTGCCGATTTTCGAGGTGGCGTCGAAACGTCCTGGCGAAATCGGAGACAGCAGTATTCCACCGATTGAAAAGCGGGTTTCGGAAATCGAAAGCGTCCTCAACAACATTCTCGAAGAAGGGTTCGATCCCGAGACGCTGCGGGTGTACACCCAAACCCTCAACAACCAACCGATTATCTTGGTTTCCGACGAAGCGAACTTGTCGCCGCAGGTGGTGATGACGGTGACGGAGTTAGACGCGGAACTGACCGAGACTCCCGTTGAATCCCTCGCCGAAAACTGGAAAGAAAAGATTCGCGAGGCGTTAATCGAGGCGCGGCAGGAGCGACAGCCGAAAGCGCAACGCCGCCGAGTGCGAACGGCGTTGACGATCGCAGCCATCGTAGCCGTTCTCACGCCGATTTTGTGGGTCTTGCAACGTCGGTTAAAAGATCGATATCGAGAACTCTCGAGTCAGCGACATTCGGAAGAGTTACCCTCTCCCGAAGAAGAGAGAGAGGCGGCGTCATCGCGATCGCCGAGTCGATCGATCCAATTTCTCAACGCCCTGATTCCCCAAATCGCCCTCGAACGTCGCATTAGTTTGGTGGTGTTGCTGCGGCGGGTGTTGCAGTGGTTGCAAGTGACCCTGTTACTCGGCGGCGCCATCGGGATTTTGTTCCAGTTTCCCCAAACCCGCGTTCAAGCCCTGTGGCTGTCGGACGTTCCCTTACAAATTCTCGGAATTTGGTTAGTCGTCAGCATCGCCAACAAAGCCACCGATCTGGCCATCGACGGTTTTTTACAATCCTGGGTGGAACGCCAGTCGATCGATCCCAGCGCCTCTCAACGCTTCGTTTTGCGGGCGCCGACTCTGGCCGCCGCCTTGAAAGGAATGACCAGCTTCATCGCCGGATTTATCGGTGTCATTTGGTTCTTAGCCTTGCAAAAAGCCCCCTTAGACTCGCTCTTAGCCGGGGCGGGGATTTTCGGGGTCGCCCTGACCCTCGTGTTCCAAAACCTCATTAAAGACCTCATCAACGGCATTCTAATCCTCTGGGAAGACCAGTTCGCCGTAGGCGATGTGATCGATGTGGGGTACGGTGCGGGATTCGTCGAATACATGAACCTCCGCATTACCCGCATTCGCGGTGAAGGGGGACGGTTGAGTACAATTCCCAACAGTCAAATTAACGTGGTTCACAACCTTACCAAGGAATGGTCGCGCATTGACTTCCGCATTCGCGTCACCCCCGACACCGACGCGATGCAGGCGATGCAAGTGATGAAAGACACCATCTCTAAAATGCAAGCCGATCCCGATTGGTCCGAACGAATTATCGACCCAACTATGTTAGTTGGTGTGGAACGAGTGGACGAAACGGGTATCGGACTGTTGATGTGGATTAAAACCAAACCCATCGAACAGTGGAACGTAGAACGGGAATATCGCCGCCGCTTGAAGTTAGCCTTCGACGAAGCGGGAATTCGCATCGGTATCCCCCAACAAACGATCGCCCTTCACAACGGTTCGATGATGGGATGATGGGGTGATGGGGTGATGGGGTGATGGGGTGATGGGGTGATGGGATGATGGGGTGATGGGATGACGATCGAAATCAATGACAATTGACCATCTCCCAATCTCCCCCTCTCCCGTATAGGGTTAACTCTTCGCTGTTAACTGTTCGCTGGCGGTGCTGCTGAGGAACTGGAAGGCTTTGACGATGGCCTTGGCGCAGACGTAAGGCGAGGATTCGTAAAAGCGACTCCAGGCGGCGGCTTTGTCTTCGTCGTAACGATCGATCCGTTCAGGATAGCGTTCGTTCCAGGCGATGCGAACCGCGTGACCGATTAAAACATCGAGAACGATATAATCGGTAATCTGAAGGTCGGGGTTGCGATCGAATATCGCCATTAACTCCATCAAAGCTTCAATAGTCAAATGGCGGTATTGCGGGGCTTGAATTTTATTCAACAACCACTCGACTCGCAAGGCGAAATTTTTCTCTCCCGGCGTCATCTCCGCCAAAATCGACTCGCTATCGAGGCGGTTGCGACTTTCGAGTTTGTCCCCGATGACCAATCCTTTGCAATGTTGCAGAATTTTCCACACGCCGGGATAGAAATTCTTGGGAACTCGTCCGGCTGCACCGTCCCGCTTGCGTTTGCGCAACCAATCTTCGGGTTGTCCGTCGCTGTCTTCGGCGGGAAGAACCTGCCAATCGATCGCCTTTCCGAAGGGTTTAACGTGCAAGGATTCCTGTTGTTGCAAGCGGCGGTTAAATCCGGTATATCCGGTAATGGCTTTTCGCAGTCGCGTTTTAATTTCAAAAGGACTCAACTGCATTAACTTCCCGTAAGCTTCATCTTGGGTGACGCCAAATTCACTGACGATTTCGCTGGCCAGCAACAGAATTAAATAGCCGACGCGCAACGTCAACAACCCGTCGAACAGCGTCGGTTCCGCTTGAATGGTAATGCCCAAATAAATCAGGATTTCTTGCGTTAACACGCGATCGCGAATATCTTCCCGACAGAAATGGGCAATTTTCTCGATTAACTCTTCGTAAGGGAGCGGACTCGTAATCAACGAATCTTCACTGTAAGACTTACCGATGGCGATGTGTTTTTGACGCACCAAAATATCAGTAACGGCTTCAGACAGTCCGATACTCATCTTATTTAACAACGCCGCCGCGTAGCGCACCACCGCCCAATGCACCTGCACTTCACCGCCGTCGGCTTTCACGTTACTGGCGCGATTGTAGAGTTCTTCGAGTAAATCCGCCACGGTCACCGGGTCTTCGCCGCCGAATCCTGTATCGAACTCCAACCCTTCCAAATTCACCAGGGTATGCAGGATTTCCACCTGTTCGTAAATATTCTCCGAACGGTGCAACTGCTCTAACAACCCCTCCACGTCCCGCTCGCATTCTAAACTAAACTCCTGAGTTGGTGTCAGGGGTTGGCTTTTGGCGGGGTTGTAAATCAGATAGGAACTGCGAACCGTCACCTCTTTCGGGGCGGGTTTGACGAATTCGGCTTCGTGGAGGAAGTTCACCCGTTCGGTTCCCGAAGTCAACATCAACTGGTTGAGGCGTCCGAGGCGCACGGGAGTCCCTTCGCAGTCGCCCTCTCGCAGTTGTAACATCAGGTTTAACAGGGCGTCCTGTCCCGTTTCCACCAGTTGCCGCGTCAGCATCAACACCATCGTCGGACGCCCTAAGTCGTACCAGTGGCGGGAGGTGTAGGCGATTTCGCTTTTGAGTTGCGCGACGAGGAAGTGGTAGTCCAGAGTCAGGTAAAACTGTTTCTGGTTGAGGAAGGAGGGCAGAAAGACGATGGTTTCGTCGCGAATGCGGAAAATGCGCGAGGTGGTGAGACTCCGCAACCGCCGAATGGGACGACCGCTTAGATTCAGTTTGTAGTTGCGTCCGATTTGGTGGTAAATCCAGGTTAATTCTTCAGCGTAGCGGACTTGAATCGGGTCGATTTGTTGGGGGGTTTCGGTGGCGATGCCGTAGGTGGCCAGTTCGGCTTGTAGGTCTTCGTCTTCGCTGAGAAGGGCGATTTGTACGACGGCTTGTTGGGTTCCGTGGCGTTGCAAGTGCCGTCCGAGGGGGTCGATATCTCCAAGTTCGATGAAGCCTTCGTCGAGAATTTGTCCCAGCCAGTAAAGGCTTTGCGCCCACACGAGGGGGATGTTTTCGTTGGGGAGGCGTGTTTGGGAATGGGGGGTTTCTCGTTCGGCGTCGATGCGGTCTTCGGGAACGTAGTAGAGTTCGGGAAGCAGTTTCCAACCGTCTTTTTCGACGAGAACGGCTTCCAATTTTTCGCGGTATTCTTGTGTGCCTTCGCGATCGCCATCGAAGAGTCGATCGAGGTATAA
Source organism: Baaleninema sp. (assembly GCF_049974805.1). Classification (NCBI taxonomy): domain Bacteria; kingdom Bacillati; phylum Cyanobacteriota; class Cyanophyceae; order Oscillatoriales; family Oscillatoriaceae; genus Baaleninema; species Baaleninema sp. Next base: position 27,125 of record NZ_JBNGCO010000051.1, on the reverse strand, counting down.
ATAGGTAAAGAACAGCGGCCACTCGCATTCGATATGCTCGAATTGCAGGAGTTCGTGAGGTTCGTAGTGCAGGCGGGTGCTGTCTTCGATGACGGTTTGGTGTCCGTCCCGCAGGAACCGTTTGCAACCGTAGTTTCCTTGCAGTTTTTCGACGATTTTACGATAGGTTCGATCGCGCAAAGCCCGGTCTTCGACGGCGAAGGCGGGAAATCCGATGACGCTGAGGGTGGCGGCATCGACTTCTTTGGAGTTGGATTCCCGAGGCAGTAAGGCTTCGAGGGTGATGCGAGCCCGGGCGATATCGTCGGGGAGGGCGTGAACCACGGAGTTGCGATCGCCCCGCATTCCGAATAAATTAATGCCATCGATGGCTTCGAGGGCAGCTTTGGCCATTCCCACGGAACTGGCGTTGAGTTCGGGTTTGCCGTGGTTGATTTTGTTGCCCCGTTCCCAAATGCCGTAATCGGGGGTGCGATAGGCGCGTCCGATGTAGTACACCAAGTTCTGCACGAAGTTCACTTCGTCGAGACTGAAGACGATGTTGAGTCCCGAGGCGGTCATTTGCGCCAACATCAGCAAAAAGACGGAGGTGGCGTCGATTTGCAGGTGTCCCCATTCGTTATCGCCAACGACGATGTGGCCGGTGTCAGTGTCGTATTTGGCGTGGAGGGCGTCGAGGGGGTCTTGGGTATGTTTGAAGCGTTCGACTTTCGCCGATTGGCGCATCATGGCGCACAGCAAGCCCCGCATGAGTTTGACGGTACTCTGTTCGAGTTCGTGGGCGCGACTTTGTTGGCTGTCGAGTTTGCGGTAGGCTAGGCCGAGACCCCAGACGGCGAGAATGCTGTAGACGTTATCCCTTACCCAGGCGTCGGTGTAGTCCCCGTGTTCGGTGACGGCGGTACTGGCGGGTAACAGTCCGGTGATGGGGTGCTGTTTGGCTAGGATGACGCCTTTGATACGAGTGTAGAGTCGATCGAGCCGTTGCAGGCGATCGAGTTCGAAGGGGGTCGAAGGGGAAGAAACGGCGGTTGACATTGCGTTCGGTCGAAATGGCTCGGTTTGAGGGTAACGTGCTGAGAAACGAGCGATGGTTGTCTCTGTTACCGGGCGCAACCGCCGTTTTTTTCGGTCGTCGTTCTTGAAGTCGTCGTTTTTAAGACGTGATGGGGCGCAGAATTAGGACTGAAAATCGGCGACAACCCCGGTTTGGTTCAGCACGTCTTGCCATTCTAATATAACGGGGAACGGAATTTGCAGGGTTCGATCGCCCTCGCGCACGGGAAGGGTTAGTTGCAAGGTTCCGCGTTCGGGAAGTTGGTTGACGACGGCGTTGAGTTGGTATTCTCCGATGTTGGGGGCGGGATTTTTTTCGGCGAAGCGATCGGGGGCGGTGAGGGTTTGACCGCGATCGATCTCGATTTTTAATTCGCCGGGATGGACGAATTCAACAGCACCGGGAAATCCCGCTAACCGTAAGTTCGTCGTGGCGATGGTTTCGTTCTCTTTCTGTTTGATGCGTTTGTATAAAATGACTTGCCAAGCGTCTCCTTGGCTGTCTTTTAAGGTATGTCTGGCTTGGTAGACCACTTGTCCGGGGGCTTCGGTTTGTTGTTGGATTCTGGCAAACGCTGGCGGCAGATTTACCGACAGGTTGATGGTGGTAATTGCTAGGAGAAAAACCCCGAGAACCATCAACGGTTTGAGAACAGATTTGAAAAACTGAAAAACAGATAGCATAAGCGATATTTGTCAAGTGTAATTTACAAAAATTTTAACGCAAAATTGAGGAGGTCGATCGTATTTTTAGGAATATCTTAGTTTTTGGGAAATAGAGAACCGTCCGTAGGTTGGGTGTAACAGAGTGGAACCCAACAGCCACACAGCTAGCTTTCAAGAACTCTTCCACCAGAAACCTATCACCAAGAGGGTTAATTTCCTTAAGGAACCATCGTCAACCCAACTAAACGATATACTGAAACACCATAAAAACCCTAACAATTCCAAAAAGTCAGGGTTTAAAAAATCCAAAATTGAATCGAAAACTTAACCAGATTTGAAAATGAAATCGTCAAAATAAACGAAACTCAAATCTCAATCCAGATAAGGAATAAACACCGAATACATACCCCTCAAATCGCCCACTTCAAAATCGTAAGCCAAATCTTGAGGATAGTTTTCTTTCACAAACGTCGGACGTTCGTTTTTCCCACCGTGACAAGCCAAACAACTGGCTTCGACATCAATGCGGCGATAATACCGAGTCCCCGCTTGTCCGTCAATCGTTTCCTCTTGCCAAAATCCTACCAATTCCGGGTTTTTCTCAAACAAACCCAACGCCTCGCTTGCCGTTTCCGTATCCGGGGCGTGGGCGGGATTGCGATATTTAGTTGCAATTTGTTTGACTTGCCAACCCGTATCTTGACCGAGTTTCTTCACCCGCATTCCCACAGGTTTGCAGGTTTCTTTCATAGTTTGAATAGTCGGTTCTTCGGTCGTTCCTTCTAACGTGGAAGCCAAGCTAGAACGCATGCGATCGATCTGTTCGATTTCGTTCACCGCGTTTGAGAGTTCCGCCGGATCGAGTTGTTGCGCGGGTTGCGCCTGGGCGGGTAAACTCCATACAGTGAGGCAGCACAGGGCAAGAACGAAACTCCACACCCCGCGAACGAGTGCTGTTTTCATAATGCTTTCGTCCGATAAACGGCAAAGAGCTGCCCGACAGACATCAAGTTTTGGGGGTTGTCGGTTGATCCGCAATTTATGTCTGTCGGGCAGTTATTTACATTATAACCATGTAGTTGAATATGTAAAGGAATTGGTGAGGGGGTGAGGGGGTGAGGGGATGAGGGGATGAGGAGATGAGGGGATGAGGGGATAATGGGATGAGGGGATGATGGGAAATTCTCTCCCAATCTTCCCGGTTGGCTACTTGGTTTCCATCCAGTTGTCTCCAGCGTGGATATCCACAACCAGGGGAACGCTGAGATTTAAAGCGGATTCCATCGCCTCTTTAATCTGCGGTTGTAATCTCCCCCACTCCGATTCGGGAAGCTCAAATACTAATTCGTCGTGAACTTGTAACAAGAGCTTGGCGTCGTAGTCTCGCAACAAGTCGAACAGCTTCACCATTGCAATTTTAATGATATCAGCACTGGAGCCTTGGATGGGAGCGTTCGCCGCTGCCCGCAACGCCTGGGAATCCGCTAATCCGAGACGTTTGAACTTGTTGAGTTGGATGTCGTCGGGGTTGGAACCTTTGAGTTGTCGCAGGCTTCCTGATTCAAAGTTGAAATAGCGACGACGCCCTAAGAGGGTTTCGACATAACCGTGGGCGATCGATTCCCGTTTCATTTGCTGGAGATATTCAAATACTTTAGCGTATCGATCGTTGTATCGATCGATAAACTCTCGCCCTTCGGCGGTACTCACTCCGGCTTCCCGGGCGAACCGTTGCGCCCCCATTCCATAAATCACGCCGAAATTGATGGTTTTTCCTAACCGCCGTTCGTCTGAGGTAATCTCCTCTTTTTCAAACAATAACTGCGCAGTTAAACGGTGTACGTCTCGATTGTTTTGATAGGCTTCGATTAAAACGGGTTCCTGACTCAAATGCGCCAAAATTCGCAGCTCGATTTGGGAGTAGTCTGCGGCGGCGAGAATCCAGCCATCTCGGGGAATAAAGGCTTTACGAATTTTACGGCTGAACTCTGTCCGAATGGGAATATTTTGTAAGTTGGGATTTGACGACGACAAGCGCCCGGTTGCAGTGATGGCTTGGTTGAAATCAGTGTGGATGCGGCAGGAATCTGGGTGTACCAACTCCGGTAAAGCGTCTACATAGGTGGATTTCAGCTTCGATAAGGTGCGATGTTCGAGGATGCAGTCTACGACGGGATGATCCCCTTGCAGTTTTTCTAAAACGGCGGCGTTGGTGGAATATCCGGTTTTGGTTTTGCTGGTTTTTCGCTTGTCGAGTTCTAAGGTTTCAAATAATAACGCACTGAGTTGTTTGGGAGATTTTAAATTAAATTCTTCTCCGGCAATTTTATAGGCTTCTTGTTCGATGCTGTCGAGTTGAGATTCGAGTTTTTTCGATAAGTCTTTGAGATATTCGACATCGATGCAAATCCCCGAATACTCCATGTCGGCTAAGACAGGTTCGAGGGGAAGTTCTACTTCGTTATAGAGTTTCTGCAACTTGGGAACTTCGGCGAGTTGTTGGCGCAGTAAGGGAACGAGGCGATACGTCACGTGAACGTCGGTTCCGCAGTAGTTGGCGACGCGGGGAATGTCGATTTCGCCGATGGTTTTTCCTTTGGGAACGAGTTCTTTGTAACTTTGGGCGGTGATGTCGAGGTAGCGAAGTCCCAAATCACTGAGGTTGTGGGTGGTTTCGGGGTTGAGAACGTAACTCGCCAGCATGGTATCGAAGACTACGCCTTTGAGGTGGATTCCTTGGTTTCGCAAGACGAGGCGATCGTATTTGGCGTTTTGTAAGGCTTTGGGGTGTTTGTCGCTTTCGAGTATGGGGCGCAACGCTTCTAAGACGGTGGTTTTGTCGAGTTGCGTTCCGTGAGTATGTCCGACGGGAATATAGGCGATGTCTGCGGCGGCGTCTCCCCAGCAACAGCCCAATCCGACTAATTCGGCGTCGATGGGTTTGGTACTGCTGGTTTCGGTATCCCAGGCGACGGGGGTTTCGGGGTGGGTGTGGCGTTGGAGGCGATCGATCAGGTGTTGTAGTTTCTCTTCGCTATCGATAATCTCTGGGGTAATGTCGGAATTTTGCGGTTGTTGGCTGTTGGCGGTGTCTTCGGGGCTGAAAAACCAGGTATCTTCGTCGTCGTCGGTAGTGGGGGCGTCTGCGGCTGGGGGGGTTCCCCCGAGTTGGGTTTGGAGGTGGTGGAGGTTCTCGAGGAGGGATTTCAACTCCAGTTTTTCGAGGATGGGGCGCACTTTGGCGGTGTCGAAGCCTTGGAGTTTGTAGGCGTTCCAGTCGATCTCGAGGGGAACGCCGCACTCGATGCGAACCATGAACTGGGTGCGGTAGGCTTCCTCTTTTCCGGCTTCGAGACGTTTTTTCTGGGCGCCTCGGATGTCGTCGAGGGCGTCGTAGATTCCATCGAGGGAATGGTAGGCGTCGATGAGTTTGACGGCGGTTTTTTCGCCGATTCCTTTGACGCCGGGAAGGTTGTCGGAACTGTCGCCGCAGAGGGCTTTGAAATCGACGACTTCGGCGGGAGAGACGCCGAGTTTGTCTTTGACTTGGGCTTCGCGGTATTCGATGGGTTGGGCGTTGCGGGCTTTTCCGTAACCGCCGGGAAGGTGCAAGACGCTGATGTGGCGTGCGTCGTTGACGAGTTGGAACAAGTCGCGATCGCCGCTGAGGATTTTGACGCTAAAGTGGCGATCGCTGGCGTGGCGGGTTAGGGTTCCGAGGATGTCGTCGGCTTCGTATCCGGGGGCGGTGAGAATGGGGAAGTTGAAGGCGTCGAGGAGGGTTTTGAGGTTTTCGACGTCGGGAATGAAATCTTCTGGGGTTTCGGCGCGGTTGGCTTTATAGTTGGCGTCGGCTTCGTGGCGAAAGGTGGCTTCGCGGGTGTCGAAGGCGATGGCGACGTAATCGGGGTGGTGGCTGGCGATGGTGTCGAGAAGCGATCGCACGAAGCCGAAACAGACGCTGGTGGGAATTCCGCCAGACGTGCGTAAGCCACCATCGCGACTTTTGGCGAAGGCGTAATAGGCGCGATAGGCGAGGGAATGACCGTCTACGAGTAAAACGGTAGGGGACGGCATACGTCGAATCTTCCAAAGCGTCGTTCTCTGTACCGTTATTGTACGCTTTTTCAGGAGACGAGGGAGATTCGATTAGGGCTGGATAGGGGATTCGAGGGAAGCCTCTTCGGAGGGGACGCCTTCGATGGAGGAAACACCCGCCCCCACCATGGCGACGAGAGATAAGACTAAAATCGTCCAAGCGCCGTAGAGTAAGAAGCGTTCTTTGGTGCGATCGCGGTTGGGAGATTTGGAAAACGTCGTAGACACAGGGCGAGGTTTGGGCGATAGGTTGGGGGGAGAGGGAGATTTCAACATACAACGGGTGGTTGGAAGTTCCATGATGTTTCAATGTCGAGTTTTTGGCGGTTTGTGTTTGTCATGTTTATAGTGTGCGGGTTTCGCCTGAAAAACTCGACGATCGATATCGCCCCTGATGGTGAGATTTCACCCTGGCGTTGGGTGAGTGCCGTATCGATTTTAGGTGAGGGGGTTGGCATTTTGTCGCGATCGATATCACGACTTGACGACTGTCTCCTTTTTTACCTCCATCGGCAACTAGTGATATAACAGTTGAGACGCTTGGCATAACTGTTGAGGAACGAGAACGAACGATGAAGGATGGCAGGTTTTGGCGGAGACTCACTCGGTTCGTCGCGATCGCCGCGATGGTGGTGTTGGGGTGGACGGGAGTTCCGGCGACGGCGCAGGCGCAAGACAACACAGTAGATTATACGTTAACAGACTTGCGCTATCGGGATTTTGCCAATTTAGATCTCGAAGGAACCTCTTTCGCTGGGGCGAACGCGAAAGGGGCGAATTTCGCCGGGGCGAACCTCCACGGTACGATTTTGACGAAAGCCAGCTTTTTTGAGTCGGATTTAACGGCGGTGGATTTGTCGGAGTCTTTTGCCGATCGCGTAGTATTCGATCGAGCCAATCTGTCGAATGCGATTTTTACCGATGCGATCGCCAGCAGCAGCACGTTTATCGAAGCGGAAATTACCGGGGCGGATTTCTCCGGAACGATACTCGATCGATACCAAGTTTCTCTAATGTGCGATCGCGCCGAGGGCGTCAATCCCCTCACCGGCGTTTCCACCCGCGACAGCCTGGGATGTCGGTGATGGGATGAGAGGGTGATGGGGTAACCGTCCATGGATCTGACTTCAGCTCAATTTTACAGCCGCGTCACACCCCCGACGATTCTCAATTTTCAAGTCTTAAAATTACATCTAATTTCCATCTAGTTTCCATGTTCGAGCCGAGAGAGAACTGATAGGCTGAAATCAACGAGTCTAGAGCCTATTTTCCATGTTTACCCTACAACTGGACTGGGATTTACCTGCGAAAATTAGTTCGCAGGATACCTACCATGTCCTTCGCGTTCGCATGGTTCCCACCGCCAACGCGCCCCAACTCCCGCTTCACGTGGCGATCGCACTCGATACCAGTTCCTCGATGCACGGCGAAAAGCTCGATCGTGCCAAAGATGCTTGTCGTAGCGTGGTTCGCCAACTGCGAGACAACGATCGACTCAGCCTCGCCAGCTTCGCCACGGCGGTTTCTCCCCTTCTCGAGAGCCATTCTAAACACAACGCAGAAACCGCGATCGCACAATTGTACGCCAACGGTGTCACCCGTACCGACTTAGCCTTAGACTGGTTGCAACGCACACTTCCGGCGCAATCAGGAATCGCCCGCATCGCAATACTCGTCACCGACGGACATCCCACCACGAACCAGGGTAAAATCCTCGCAAATACTGAATCTCTCATTCAAACAGCTAGAGAGTTCGCCGAGGCGGGAATTACCCTGTTTACAGTGGGGTTAGGCAACGCGGCGCAGTTCAACACCGATTTTCTCGTGAGTTTGAGCGATCGCGGACGAGGGGCGTTTCTCTACGCCGACACTCCCGACAGCCTAGAACCGCAATTGAAAGAGCAACTTGCAAACTGTCAAGCGATCGCCTTCGACGAAGTGCGACTGAAACTGACGCCGTTGAACCAAGCCTCTGTCGAAAGCTTCTGTCGCTACCGCCCCGAATATCTCCCCCTAGAAGAAACCGCCCCCAACGAACTGATTCTCACCGCCGTATCCGCCACCGAACCCACAGACGTTTTAATTGAAGTCAACGTTCCGCCGCAAGACTTCCACGACGCCACCGCCAAGCAAGCGGTTCTCGAAGTGCAACTGCAAGCCCAGGGGACGAATTCGGTGTCAGAAAAGGCGTCGATCGAATATACCCATTCTTACAAAACTGCCCAAAGCGTGAATCGAGACGTAGAACTCGATCGACTCGGATGGGAAATCAACCTCAACAGTACCGAACTCCCCCGCAGCCAAGATCCCAACCGTACCGGAGAACTCCTCAGTAACATCCAAATCGCCGCCTACAAATCCGGTCGAACCGACCTCATGCAACAAGCCGCCCAACAACTGCAAGAGTTAGAAAAGTCAGGAAAACTCGACGCCGGAAAAGTCACCGGACTGCTACGAGACACCCGTAAAACAGGAGGAACGCAACCATGAACGGATTCGGACTCGATCCCATCCCCGGACTGCAACGACTGACTCCCGCAAGCACTTTTCTTACTATACAGAACGGACCGCAACAACACCGAGAAATTGCCCTGACGCAAATGAGATCGATCGTCGGACGCAACGATCCCCCTCACGTGCAAGTCGATATCGACCTGACCGACTGCGAACTCAGCGACCCGCCGATGGTGTCTCGCCGCCATGCAGTGTTGCAATGGCAAAACGGAAACCTAACGGTTCGCGACTTAGGTAGTCGCAACGGCACCTTTATCGACGGAGCAAAACTCGAACTACCAAAAAATCAACCATTTTCTAACCCAGCTTTCTTAAAACTCAGAAGCCGCATTCGTTTTGGAAACATCGAACTTGAGGTCACAACCCATGACTAACCACACCACGAACAACACACCCACAAACCACACTAATCTTACCTGTATGAACCATCGTCAACTCAACTGGGTCACACTGGCGTCCGTTTCCCATGTCGGAAAAGTGCGTTCAGAAAACGAAGACAATTTCCTAGTCGAACCCTGGGAAGACGAATCAGCGATTTTAGCCGTCGTCGCCGATGGAATGGGAGGACATCGCGGCGGGAAACGAGCGGCGGAAATTACCATCGAGACCTTTCAGGAATTGTTGACTCAACCCTTACCTGAAAGCAGCGAAGCCATTTACGAAAATTTGATTTCTAAATTCTACGAAGCGGACAAAAAAATACGCGAAGAAGGAAGTCAAAGCTTCCAACTCGTAGGAATGGGATCTACAGTAGTGGCTGCCATTATCACGCCGAAACAATGCGTTCATCTCTACGCCGGAGATAGCCGACTGTATCACCTTCGAGAAAACGCACCCCTGTACAAAACCGCCGACCATTCGATCGTCCGAATTTTACTCGAAATCGGCAAAATCACCCCCGAACAAGTCGATAGTCATCCCATGCGATCGCAAATCACCTCTTGTCTCGGCGGTCGAGAAGGAACCGGACAATTTTCGATCGATCCCAAATGGGACGAAAACGACCCCTCTCCCATCCGTTCCCTACAACCCAAAGACCTCCTACTTCTCAGCAGCGACGGCTTACACAGCTACTTCCCAGACCAAGAACTAAAAAACCTGACTTCGCAAACCCCAGACACTCCCCAAACCCTCCTCAACACCCTACTTCAAAAAGCATTAGAACGCGGCGGCCGCGACAACATTACCGGAGTCGCCATTCAGCTAAAATCCCAACCCTAAAAACCTCTGTGTCCTCTGTGTCTCCCTGGTGAAGAAAACAAGGTTATAGTAAAATAAAGGATTACTTTAACCCAACCCAACCCAATGACAGATTTAATCCCTTATCTCGTCATTCAATCCCCTACCGGAACCGAACAAACCTTGGAATTACGGGATATCTCCTACGACATCGGACGACTTCCCAGCAACCACATTAGCTTACCCGAAGACCCCGACAGCCTCATCACGCGAATCAAACACTGTACCTTAAACCGAAAAGGCGGACAGTGGATAATCAGCGACAATAGTACCAACGGGACATCAGTGGAGTTAGACGGGGAAACCATCAATATCCACCAGAGATCGATCGTCCTAAAATCCGGTGCAGTTATCTTAATTCACGGCTGGCGAATCACCTTTAACGACCCCAACGCCACCCAAAAAAGACATCGTAAAAAGAAAAAAAGTCAACCCCATCCAATATACCCTAAAATACAACACTCACCCTTAATTTATAAAATCTCCCAAGCCACATTATATTACCAATCAGGAAGCCAGAAAAAAGCAATTTATTGCCGTCCCCAAGTCAACAGAATGTTGAGATACATGGCACAACGCAACCTCGACAACAAAGGCGAACCGATTCTCTGTGAATATCAAGCATTAATCGAAGCCATTTGGGAAGACGAAGAAGGACATATTTCCCAAAAAATCAACAGCTTAGCCCGCGAGATTCGTAAAATCTTTGAAAAATACAGCTCCAAAACCGACGCAGACAAATACTTAAAAACCGTCCGCCGCCTCGGTTACTTATTAGACCTTCCCTGCGAATGGTAGCGAGGAAATATGACCAAAAAAACCGCCGACATTGGCAGCAAACGACTGATTAGCCTCGCACCCGACACCTGGGTAAAATGGGTGACAGAACAACCAAATCTTACCGTCGAGGACTTTCTCACCTCAGATTTCCAATGGGTGAGTCTAGAAAACGACGTATTGCTACGAGTCAACAGTCCCGAACACGGCAAATTTCTCGTCCTCAACCAAATCCAACTGCGGTATAACAACCGACTTCCTCGGCGGATGCGAGCCTACGCCGCCCTCGCCGAAGAACGTTATAATATGCATGTGTATCCGGTTCTCGTCAATATTCTCCCGCTCTCGGAAACTCAGAATATTCCAAACGCCTATCGATCGAACTTTCTCGGACTCGAAGCCGTTCAAGCCTATCGAGTTATTAATTTATGGGAAGTCGATGTAAATTTAGTCTTCCAAAATAGACTGTCAACACTACTTCCGTTTGTCCCCATTTTACAAGGAGGAAGCGACACCGAAATCGTCAAACAAGCCGTCCGAGAACTGAGAGCCGACGAGCAGTTACAAGAATTAGAACCGTTATTGGCGTTTTTCGCCTCCTTTGTCCTCGACTCCGCAGTCATCCAAGAAATTTTGAGGTGGGATATGGCGATTTTAAGAGAATCACCTTGGTATCAAGAAATTTTGAAAGAAGGTGTTAAACAGGGACGCGAACGAGGCGTTCGAGAAGGCATCCAACAGGGACGCGAACGAGGCGTTCGAGAAGGAAAAATCGAACTCGTTCTACAACTGTTGTCCGAACGTTTTGGCGAACTCGGTTCGAGTCGTCGCCAACCCGTTGAAAACTTGTCGGCCGTCGAACTAGACGAACTCACTCGACAGTTCATGAATTTTACCAGTCTAGAGGATTTCGACAACTGGCTCGATCGATCGTAAAACTAATGTGAATCGGCTAGAACCCCGGCATCTCCAAGATGCCGGGGTTCTCCGCTTCTAGGGTTTATCAAAAAGTAAAGTATGGATTTTTTTTCAAAAACCCAGTTTCAGGTCTAACCCCCAAAATTCCATCCAGATTCCATCTAAATTCCAGACACCCACCATCCACAGCCACCCCAGAAAATGCCACACTACCCATAGCCGCATTCCCAAAGAGTGATGACCCACCTACGCATCTTTCGCCGCCAATCCCCCGTCGAAGTCCTCGGACCCGGAAAGCGAGCCGTCATCTGGGTACAAGGCTGTCCCTTCGCCTGTCCCGGTTGCATCGTCCCCGAATCCTGGGACGCAGACAGCGGCGAAACCCTCCCCCTCCACCAACTCGCCGCGTGGATTCTCGCACAACCGCACATCGAAGGAATCACCCTTTCCGGTGGCGAACCCATGATGCAAGCCGAAGCTCTCACCCAACTCATCGACAACATTCGCCAACAGCGAGACCTCGGCGTGATGTGTTACACCGGACATCGCCTCGAAACCCTCCAGCAGCGGGGAACCGACCCACAACGCCAACTATTGCAACGAGTCGATTTACTCGTAGACGGACTCTACCGCCAAGACCAACACGATAACCGCCTCTGGCGGGGGTCTCGCAACCAGCGTTTGTTATTACTCACGCCGCGATATCGAACCGCCGTCGCCGAACAGTTAGCCGTGGGGGATACCTCAGCGGGTTTGAGCTTTGTTTCCGCGACAAACGGAGAAGTTTACTTTACTGGCGTTCCCGCAATCGCAGAATTTCGCCAACAGTTTGAAACTCAGATGCAACAACGGGGCATCCACATTCGGGTTTAAAACTTCATAGTTCAACTTATGGTTCAACTCATGGTTTAATTCATAGTTCAACTTATAGTTCAACTTATGGTTCAACTCATGGTTTAACTCATAGTTCAACTCATAGTTCAAAATGAAAATTCAAACGACCTTCGACGGGTTAGTATTCGTCTTCAAGGAGCCAGTTTTGAGCGTCTTCATAGCCACGACAAGCAAAAACAAGAGCGTAGTTTTGAGCGGGGTCGCGAATTAAGATCCCCGGCATTTCCAAGATGCCGGGGATCTGGCAATGCCACTGAGATGTACTCAACCGGAAATCCATCCCAAAAATTTGTTGTGGATAACTAAACTCCTGCGTGTGAATCACGAACCCTCACCCTCAATCCCTCTCCCAAATTTTCACCAAAATTCCATCCAACTTCGATGTTGGGCCGGAGATGGCTGGCCCGAATAGAAACCGAGTTTCTCACTCGGATAATGAGCCGGTCAAATCAGCTAACCAAGCCTGCAAATCTGACAACTCAGAAAAGTCCAACAACGCCTCAGCCAACTGTTTCAACTCCTCCGAAGATAGACCTCGAACCCGTTGAACCAACGACTCATCCAGCGTTCCCACCCGACGAGTCAGTTGTCGTAACACCAGTTCCAACTGACCTTCCCGTTGTCCTTCAAGTTGTCCCTCACGAAATAACTCTTGAGCCAACGGCGATTCACGTAAAACAGCCATATCCCACCTCATAATCTGTTGTACTACCGGCAACTCTAACACAAACGTCGAGAAAAATGAGAGCAACGACTCCAACTCCGATAACTCCTCATCCGCCCGCAATTCCCGCAACGCTCGACGCACCACTTGTTCCTCGCCACCGCCCTTTAAAATTGGCACAAACGGCAATAAACTACGGATATTTTGCTCAAAAACTAGATTAACATCTACCTCCCACAAATTGATAACTCGATACTCTTGCAAAGCCCGAATTCCATTAAACTCTGACTCATAACAACTGGGGATTTGCGGGTCTTTCACATGGGGCAGAATGTTGATTAAAACTGGATACACCGGCCACTCATACTTTTCTTCCGCTAACGCTGTATAGGCCCGAACCCGTAGCGGCATTTTCCGATGATACCGTAACTGGAGTTCGACTAAGAGCAAGAACACCCCCAAGTCCGGGGTACTCACCTTCATGAGGCTGTCATTTTCCCGCCCCAGCCATTGCAGATTGGAGTCCAGTAATTCCTCAACTTTAATGTCAGCACAATTCGTCAACCAACTTGCCCAGCTTTCTGGAGCAAGACTCACTAATTTTTTGCTGCCAATATCTGCTTTCTTTTCAGTCATAAAAACTCTGTATTACTACTAATAGTGTAGCTTAATTTTAGTATGTATTTTAACTTAAATATCAATAAAATCTAAGGTATCTAGACCTAATAAACCAATCGGACTACATCGGGTTAAACCCAGTGTCTGGTATTCGACCCGAGTTGTCAGAGTTCCTAAACTTGGGTCGGGATTTGCTGCGGGGGTCAGACATTCGGTGTCTTTGGAGACACCGGGTGTCCGAGTTATCCGCCAATCCAGCGAGCAATTCCATCTAATTTCCATGCAACTTCCATGTAACTTCCATAGAACTCCTCCCCCAACCCCTCTAAACTGGATATATCGCAATCGCCCCAGCCGTCCTCCACTCCAAGAGGTGAATCATGAACCAATTTCTAATGATGTTCAGAATGCTCGAAGGAGCCGTCATTGACAACAAATACCGTCTGCGAGAACTCCTAGGAGCCGGAGGATTCGGCGCCGTCTTTCTCGCCGATGAGGTCGTTCGCGATAACTTCATGCGACAGGTCGCCGTTAAAATTATTCCCGATAACGACAACCAACAACTCATCGAGTTGATGGAAGCCACCCGCCTCGACCATCCGCATCTGATTCGCTCCCATACCGCCGGGGAATCTGGGTTTAATGGTATCCCACTGTTATATTTAGTCATGGAACAAGCAGAGTATTCCCTACAAGAGAAGAACGGTTTTGAGGAACACTGTCATTGAGTGTATTTACTCAGTCTCCTAACTGAGACGCACCCTGCGAACTTCTAGGGAAGCTGCATAGTCTGTATTTTTAATACATACAACAAATTTCATCGCTTTTACTCCAGTAGATATTTAATCTTGAATTCTTTGCACCCAATGCCGTGAGCTTCATACCAATAAATCTCGGCTTCATAGACAGTGCCATCTTCGAGTTTTATAGTTAGCAATTTATCTGACTTAAAAAATCTTGATAGGTGACAATTTTTGTGCCTTCAAACTCTTGCAAAATCAATAAATCTGCATCTCCTGTAATCAGAAATTTTGCTTGGCTATCTTGGGCGAGTGCCAAGAGAAAATTATCTTTTTCATCTCGACAAACTGAAACCTCGGATTTGATTTCCACAAACAACGCAATAATCCCCAGGAGTTCCAAAAGCTCAGAGACTTTTTGGGGTGAAAAGTATTTTCTCAACTTAGGTCTTTGCGTCACCCGCCTAATTTCTTCTTGAAGTTGGTCACACAATATGATTTGGATCGTTTCGCTGACCATCAAGGTTTTAAGGTCGGCTAATGCTTGACCAATCAAGAAACTAATCCAAAGATTAGTATCGATAATGACCTTAATGGGCGGTTTGCTGGTCATAAATTTCTGTTCTTACCGCTTCGACTTCTTGGGTGATTTCTGCTAAGGAGATTTCATCAGTCTTGAAGCATTGGAGAAGATGAGTCAGTTTGCTATCTAGCAAGTCTTTGGATAATGCTTCACTGAGTTTTAATTTGTCAGCCTCCGGTAGTTGTTTGACGAGGCTCAACACTTGTTCAAAACTGAGGGAGAGTTGATATTGAGTTGGGTTCATCGTTTTATGGGGTTGAGGATACAGTTATATTTTAATTGGATTTTGAGAAAGGGTTTTCTTTGGTTGGGTTTTACTCTTTCTGGATTTCCAGTTTAGCGAAGTGTTCTTGCACGAGGCGATGGATGAAGCGGTAGCGATCGCCTTTTATCTGTCCAAGTTTTGCAACCACTGGAGGAGAGTTGCCATCAAATCCGGGTCGTTTTCTAGGAATTGCGGGAGTCGGCACTCCGGGAGGCGTTGGGGGACAACCACGGCAATGGGGGGATGGCTAAACCGGGCGAGTTGATTGAGTACCGCCATATCAAAGCCTTGGGGGGGTGGGTCGGTGGGTTCTTCGTAGAGGATGAGGGCAATTTGACGGTCGCTGAGGTCATCTTCGCAGTAGGCTTGTAATTCGGCAATGGTACGGGGTTTACCGTCGGGACTGGCGGGACAACCGGCTTTTTTCAAAGTGGTGTAGATTTGCAGGGCGGGGTTGCTGGGATCGCTGAAGCGGCTGCCGTCGATGCAAATGGGTTGGCGGTTGAGGGGGTGGGTTTGGAGGGCTTGGTTGAGGATTTGGGGGAGAAGGGCGAGGTTGCACTGTTGGGTGAAGGGGGTGGGAGTTGCGGGGGTGTTGTCTTCCACTTCGGGATGGGGGGTGGTGGGGGCATTGTGCCATGCTTGGTAAAATTCGGGATAGGGGAGGTTTTCGGCACAATACCAGAAGAGTTTATAACACTCTAAATAAAGGTTAAAGTTGTCTGTGTAGGTTTCATCGCTGAGTTGGGAGTGAAGGGCAGAAATTATCATTTCTTTTTGTTCCCGGTTAGCAATAGTTTTCTTTAGATACTCAAAATACAAAGAATAATCACCTTCTAAGTAGTCAGATTGAATCAATTCACTCAACCGCAATGTCGCCAATGTGCTTCCGTGACAAATACCATCAAAGGTTTGGTAAAAGCGAATATGACTGATAGGTGATTCTTCATGCGGCTTGTCTCTGGAAATTTTCAATAATTTTACAATGACACTAATTCCAAAATGACTACCCCACTCTACCTCCTTATTGATTCCAAAATAGTGAAGTATCCAAGCTCAGATACATCACGGGGTCTTGCCACTCGGACAGAGCGCCTCGAATCAAGGGGGCGTACAAACGATGAGGGTTCAGGCGAGAGTTATGCAGCCAGCGACTCAGACGACGCTGCTTGCTTTGGGCATAGTTGCCTCGACAAGGAATGTGTGACAGCCATTGAGTGAGATTAACGCTTCCCGTCTGTATCAAAGCCACTAGCATCCACAGGCCGGTTGTCAGGTGAGTCAGATGACTCCAGGGGCTGGCTTGACCGAGCCACTGATTCAGGGCATTGTAGAGTGGGGAGTTGTTTTTCACAGGCTCTCGATGGTTTGAGTGGTTTCTGCTATTGAGGGTGCTGGCTTTCCTCCCCATTTGTCAAGCCCCTCAATTCCCTCTCTCTCTACACTTGACCTCTTTCTCTCTTCTTTTTTGTCAGTCAATCAGACTAACAAACTTATACTTTGTTTAGTTTCGCCATTGACATTTTATCTAAGAGGTGTATTATATAGATGCGCTAAAGTAGTGGACCGACATCACTAAAATGATGCTTTACTCGTAGGTTGGGTTGAGGTACGAAACCCAACGCCAGCACTTTGCTGTTGGGTTTGGCCTACGTTCAACCCAACAACCATTTTTAGCCATGTCGGTCCAGTAGTAGACCGACATGGCTAATTTGGTGAATTAGATTTGGACTCAAAACCATTAATAATCGTAGTTTTAGCGATTTTCTAATGCACTATTTAAGGTGTGTCGGTCCAGTAGAAAGTTAAACAATTAAAAAAACAGCATGAATAACTCTGGTAGAATCCCTGATGGAACTTATCGTCAGATCAAGGTAATTCCTAACGACTGGGGTGAGAATCCTAACATTACAGTTACCATTATCAAAGAAACCCCTCACATCATACGACTGGTAGCCAATAATCAGTGGATTGGTTATGCAGTTTATAATGAAAGCCAGGGTAGCTATTTAGGTTCATGGGAATGGAAGCAAGGTACAGGTGGGTATTATGAAGCTGAAGTTTTCGACTGTCTATTGTCCTATGATGGAAGTAATGTAACTATGGGTGTTACATCTCGAAAAACTGGAATAGGACACACAATAATATGGGCTTTCAAAAGTGTTTAGGTGCAAACAATTTAATTCACAACATTTTTTTAATGTCAAAGAAAGGAAACTAACAGCTAATACTTGACTGTAAGCCTTTCACATACGCCCCTCGAAGTTATTACATTCGGGGGGCTATATTTTATTACAAACTCTTGAGGCTACGACGGGCCAATTTGGCGTAGGTTTTGACCGTTTCGTAGGGCATTTCCAGGTCTGCTGCAATCACCATCAATGATTCGCCCAATTCTCGTCGGTCCAGGATAGTGGCTCGGGTTTGGCAAACCTGACGGGCGCGGTCATTATCCGGTCGTTTCTGTCGACTCAGCAATTGCTCGGTGAGGTCGGCAATGCGATCGCCCCGGACGGGAAACGAGCGGTCTCGGCATCGGAGGATAAAACCCTGAAACTGTGGGATTTGGAGACGGGGACGGAACTGGCCACCCTCAGAGGGCATATAGCAGTGTGAAATGATTCGTGAAAATTTGAGCGACTCAAAGCCCCCAGTATTGGGGGTTTGGGGGCTGGACAATTTTACAAATGGTTTCCGATTGCTATAGTAGTTTTGTAAATGCAGTAGCCATCACCCCAGACGGGAAACGAGCCGTCTCGGGATCTATGGATAAAACCCTGAAACTGTGGGATTTAGCTACTGGGTCGAAACTGGCTACCCTCAGCGGGCATAGTAGCTATGTAAATGCAGTAGCCATCACCCCGGACGGGATGGGTAAGTTGCGATCGACCTGTAAGCGACCCATAATGTAATCTTGATGGCTCAAACAATACTCACAACAGTTTCCGGCACGTTGACGAACGATTTGACGTACCGGGTCAGATAAACTCATGGGGCAAGATTGGGGCTTAAACCCCGCGCTTTGGCTTCGGCTAAGGCTTCGGATTTTCGCAATAATCCCAAACGATAACTCTGCATCAACATCAAGAGTTCATATCGCTCCGATTGGGTTAAGCCCTGAGCCTTTCCTTTCGCTTGTAAATCTCCCAAACGCTGATTTTGCCCAGCATCTAGCTTCATCTGTGCTAACGCGATTACCCCATCATCATCCAACAAAGCCACGGGACTGTATAAATCTGCCGCTAAACTATCCTCCCCTAACCAAGCATCAGGCTCGGACACTCCCAATGCTTGAGATAGCAATTGCTGGAGAAATGTATCCAAACTTTGACCCTGCTGCTTTGCTTCAGCCAGGAGTTTAGCTTCTAGTTCAGGATTCAGAGCGATGGTGAGGGACATGATGAACATCCAAAATCTAACGATCATTATAAATGAGTTGGGTTAATCAGTCTGGGCAAAGAATCGCCGGATAAAGGTTTCCATCTGCTCCGCCTCAAAGGGTAAATTCCGATACACATCAAACCCGGAAAAGGCATTTCGATCGGCTTCCCAGACATTCACCCGACAGGTAATCATCGCCCGTCCTAACCCCACCCACCCGGTTAATAACTGGGACACATGGGGCTGTTCAATCCGAGCAACCATTTCATCCAAGCCATCCATCAATAACCAGAGATGCTCTTGATGGTCTTGGAGAGACGTTATCGCCCCTTCAACTCCCGCTAATTTCAACCATTTTTCTTGCAGATAATCCACTAGGGTCGGTTCGGTAAATTGTGCCAACTCAATCCAAATCGGGATGCCGAGATGTTCTGCCAATATCCAATCGGCGATCGCCTGTAACCGCGTCGTTTTTCCTGACCCCGGTTCGCCAATCACCGCAATCCGTCGCCCCCGACTTTTTGGACTTTTCCCCTGCCGCAAAACCCGATCGAAAAACTCATCCTCGGCGATGGGAGTTATTTTCTCTTCTTCCCGTCCCGATTCTTCTGGATTTTCCAGACTTGGCCCCGGTTTCCGTTGCTGAGTTTGGCGACGTTCCACCAATGCCAACGGCACATAAACATCCACCCGCTTAAATGCCGGATTAGCCGTTAATGCCTGTCGTTCAGCCAGCATTAACTCGGCAATGGGTCGCCATTCTGCTAAGGAAAGATGGGGGTTAGCGGCATCAAAATGCGATCGAATTTCTGCCACCAAACTTTCTAGGGTGCTTTCCAGTCCTTGCAACAACTGAGCGATTTGGGTTTCCATCACCCCCAACCGTTGACAGACTTCTGCAAAACCGGAATCAATCCTGCCGGAAATATCGGTAAAAAATGCCTGTTGCTGGGTGACGTTTC
The DNA here is from genome assembly GCF_049974805.1 of Baaleninema sp. NCBI lineage: Bacteria > Bacillati > Cyanobacteriota > Cyanophyceae > Oscillatoriales > Oscillatoriaceae > Baaleninema > Baaleninema sp. Next base: position 7,750 of record NZ_JBNGCO010000051.1, on the reverse strand, counting down.
CCCGTAACTGGGTTTCCAATTCCTGAAACTGTTGCAGGGTTTGGCTGAATTCCTCAACATTGACCCCCCCTGGACTGGCTTGCAGTTGCCTCAGTTGTGCCTGCATTCCCGTGAGTAACTGCAAGGTTAACCCCGCAAAGGCTTTCCCATCGTTGGCAAAGTCTTCTTTGAGGGTTTCTCGCAAGGCTTTGGGGAAGGTGGTATGGAGTAATTCGGCGACTTGTTGACGCACCTCGGAGGGAATCGGAAAGCCGCCCCCTTTACAAGCTGCCATGTTGAGGCGGATGAAGAGATCGCCCCATTCGGTAGCGGTGAGGTTGCCTTGTTGGGTGAGTTGGTATTCTGCGGGAGTGAGGAATTGGTCGAGTTTCGCTTCTCGCAGTTCGGGGTAACGTTGCTGGGTGAGTTCCTGTTGGGCGATTTTGACCCAATTATCCTTGGCTTGAGCAGCGATTTTTTCGAGAGATTGGCGGGTTTTGCCCTGCTGTTGTTTAGCTTCGAGGGTGATGACGGCGGCTATGGCTTTTCCCACCGCTTTGGTTAAATCCTGATTTTCGAGAGAGACTTCCCCTTCTCCTCCATCGAGCAACGCATCAATGGCATTCGCAGTATTTCCCGCCGCCACGCTGCTCAGGGCCGAGGCTAAGACCGTTCCCCAGATAATCCCTTCTCCAGCGAGTAAGGGAGGAAACGCCAAAGCCCCCAGAACGCAGCCGCCACCAATTGTTAGTTTTACCAGCGATCGCCCGACATCCATAAATCAGTGCCTCAACCCTGTCATTATTCTACAAGCATCCTCTATCGTTCCGGTAATGAGCGATCGCTTCCCCCCCTCGATTGGCTCATTCGGAAAACATCTCAGCCAAGGTGTCGAGAACTCCGCTTTGCTCATCTGGACTAATTTGACCCAGTTTTTTGACCAATCGAGTTTTATCAATCAGCGAGAGGAACCCTTCGAACAATTGAGTCGGGAAAAGGTATCTCGCGCGTCGGAGGAGTTGTCGAAAGCCGTCATCGGACAGCCTCGCGCGGTTCAAGCGGTGACGGATATGTTGACGACGGCGAAGGTGGGAATTAGCCTCAATCAAGTGAACGGACGCAACAGTAAACCGAAGGGAATTTTCTTCTTTGTGGGGCCGACGGGGGTGGGGAAAACGGAGTTAGCGAAGTCTCTGAGTCGGCTGATTTTTGGGGATGAGGAAGCGTTTGCTCGCTTTGATATGAGTGAGTATAAGGAAGAACACGCGGCGGAAAATTTGGCGGGGTCGCCGCCGGGTTTTGTGGGGTATGAGGAAGGAGGACAGTTGACGAATCGGGTGTTGGAACGTCCGTATAGTATTTTGTTGTTTGATGAGATTGAGAAGGCGCATCCGAAGGTTTTGGATAAGTTTCTTCAGATTTTGGAGGACGGTCGTTTGACGGATGGGAAGGGACAAACGGCTTATTTCAATCAGACGGTGATTATTTTTACGAGTAATATTGGGGCGTCGGATTTGACGGATTCGCAAACGGGGACGCTGATTCGTCCCGGGATTATGAGTCAGGTGCAAAGTGTGGGGGCGAGTCAGTTTAGTTACGACCAGGTGAATCGACATTTTCGGGATGAAGTGAGCTGGTATTTTTCGAGCCGAATTGGTCGTGCGGAACTGTTGAATCGCTTGGGGGATAATATTGTGGTGTTTGATTTGTTGCGCCCGGATTTTGTGAGCCAAATTGCGGAGAAGTTTTTAAGTCAATTGCGAGATTCGGCGCAGGAAAAATATCAGTTAATTTTGAATTTTAATTCTTCTATTTTAACAGTTTTGACTGATGAAATGCAAGGGGGAGAGAATTTGTTGTTTGGGGGACGGCGGATTAAGACGTTACTTGAAAGTTTGGTGGAACGTCCGTTGAATCGTTGGATTTTTGAGCGTTATGGAGATTTGTCGGTGTTGCGGGGTCGGGTGTTGGAAGTGGGGTTAGGAGAGGATAAGGGGTTGGTGGTTCGGGAGTGAGGTGGGATCGTTCTGTCTTCAGGAGGATAGCCGGAGGACTGAGAGGGGGAGTTACCCACTTGTCGATCGAGAAACCCGGTTTTTCGTGCCGACGTTGGGGATGAATTAACGGAATCTCGTGTTTGACTGGGTTTCTGCGTCAGTCCTAAATTTCAAAAAAATTCCCCCGATATCATGTCGGGGGAATGAGTGCGAGACTAATGAGGAGCGACTGTTTTAATTAAAACGCATAGTCGCCGTCGGGGATTTCGACGAGGGACTCTTGTACGGCTGTAACATCGGTGGTACTGAGGACGAAGCCGACGAAGAATCCGGCTTCGACTTGAATTCCTACGTCTTCGATGTCGTCGTCGTTGAAGTCGCCGACTTTGAAGGACAGGTTGCTGATGCTTTGTAAGGCGATTCGATCGACCCCCGCCTCGAAGTCGGTAATTAAATCGGTACTCAAGGCGGCTTCGATGTTGATGTCTGTTTCGATGCGCAAGACGAAGGTGTCGCTTCCGCCTTCTCCGGTGAGGATGTCGTAACCGAAGTCACCGTAAATGGCATCGTCGCCTTCGCCACCCATGACGATGTCGTTTCCTTGACCGCCACGAAGGATGTCGTCGCCGTCTTCACCCATCACCATGTCGTCCTCTTTACTACCGTTGAGAACGTCGACGCCTTCGCCACCCATGATGCTATCTAAGCCGTTTCCGCCGACGAGAACGTCGTTTCCAGCTTCGCCGGAGAGTTCGTCGTTTCCGTCGCCGCCATCGACGGCGTCGTTGTCGTTGGTACCGGATACGCTGTCGTCACCGTCGGAACCGATGGCGGCGTTTTCGTCTACGTCGTCGAGATCGACGCTTCCGCCGGAAAGTTGGTAGGTGGATTCGCTGGAAAAGGCGATCGCGGCGGAGGTGGTGGTACTCCAGACGACGTTTAAGGTCGAGGAACTGGTCAAAATGGCCGAACCGGCGATGGCGCCGTTTCCGGTTCCGTCACCGCCGATGAAGACGCCGTTGGCGGCTTGGATGGAAACGACGGTTTCGGTGGAGAGTTCGACGAAAAAGCTGCTGATGGCGGTTCCGCCTCCGGTGTCGCCGCCTCCGGTGTCGCCGCCTCCGGTGTCGCCGCTGGAGACTAAGGTGAGTTCTCCGTATAAGTCGGCGATGTCGAAGCCTTCTTCGGGGGAGTCGAAGCCACTCTCGAAGCTGGAACCGCCGTCTTGGGAGAATCCTAGCAGTTCTAAGGTGTAGGTGTTTCCATCGACTTCGATGGTTTCTGGGGTTAAGCCGCTGGTGACGAACCGCAAGCGATCGGCGTCGAGAACGGGATCGCCGCTTTCGTTGGGGGTGTTGAGGATGTCGAAGAGAAAGTCGAATTCGACTTCGCTTTCGGCGCCGTCTACGTCGAGTTGGATGCTGAACCCGAATTCTCCGTCAAAGCCGCTACTTAATGAAATGGTTCCGTTGCGGTAGAAGATTTGTCCGAGTTTGAAGGGTTCGTCAACTTCGGCGGCGAAACGGTTGGTGCCGTCGAATTGCAGGACGCTGGTGAAACTTCCTGAAGTGGCAATTCCCCAGTCGAAGCGGTTTTCGGTTCCCCCGTTTCGATCGCTAATTTCGATAACGGAACTGGCGGTGATGTCTGAGGGTTCGATGAAGCTTCCGAAGGATTTACCGACGATTTCGGCGGGACAGTTGCAATCGCTGCTATCGCTGCTATCGCTGCTATCGCTGCTATCGTCGTCCGTCATGTCGTCGTCCGTCATGTCGTCGTCCGTCATGTCGTCGTCGATGTCGTCGTCCGTCATGTCATCGACTTCATCGCCATCATCGTCCATGTCGTCGCTGTCGTCATCGTCGTCGCTATCGTCGTCATTGTCGTCGCTATCGTCGTCGATGTCGTCCATGTCGTCCATGTCGTCCATCATGTCGTCGTCGTCATCGCGCCAACGTATTGTCTCAAAAGTTGGACTTTCGGAGGTTTCTTCAAATAAAGAAGAGGAGAATTCAGTTTTCATGGATCTGGTTCCTGCATCGATTTGGTAATTTGAAGCCGGAAATAGAATCGATCGAACTGTATTCGATCGATCCTTCAGTTGCTTTTCACGACGATTTGATGGGTCGTGAGTTCCCCAAAAAAATGTTTTTTATGATTTCAATACTGGCTTGTATTTTACCATAAATCAGCAAAAAACAGCGTTGAGTTGAATTAAAAAATATTTCAACGCTGTAATTTATTCAGCTTGAGTTTGCGGTTCTTTCAGGGAGAGAAGCCTTGCTCTGTCAGGGGTTGAGAACGGCAGAAAGACTCGAAGGCGCGATCGCCTCAGAACGGAAATGTCAAGACTTGTGAAAATTAGAGGTTTACCCGAGGGGAAAAACCGTCGTCAACGGCAAAGTTTCAGATACTTTTGTGAATTTATGTGTTTCTACTTACGCATACCGAAAATCGCGATCGCGTCGTGAAGCGACTCAGACACTTTGCTAAGTGTCACATTCAGCGAAGCTTTACAGAAACGATAAAAACGCCTCCAAACTTAAAGTTTGTATGGAGTTTTCTCGATATCTATTGACAAAAACTCAAGCTTTTCCCCAAATCGCCAAACCGCCGCCGCGTCCTCTAGCACCGAGTCCGGTATCGTCGATCCAAAAATATTTAAAAAAGGCTTGTTGTTTGACGGGAGTATCGAAAAAGGTGCTTTTTCAAGTGTACAAACTTTCTTCCCCGCTTGGAATACTCTAGGAAATTAGTCTCTCAGGTATTTAGTCTCTTAATCTCTTGCATGAGTTTATAAATCCTGTAAACCCTTATGAGTAAAGGCTCATCGGTATTAAGAACTTAATCTTACAAGAACTTAGTCTCTTAATTTCCTACAATTCTGCTATGCTGGAGCGGTAATAATTCTGTACGTCCATGATTCTGACCGTGGCTTCCTTTAAGGGGGGGGTCGGCAAAACCACTACGGCGCTGCATCTGGCGGCATTCCTCCAGGGTCATGCCTCAACTCTGCTGGTGGACGGCGATTTGAACCGTTCGGCGTTGCAGTGGGCCGAAGCTGGAAAGCTCCCCTTTCGGGTTTGTGATGACCGGCAAGGTGTTCGCTATGCCCGTCAACACGACCATATTGTGATTGATACTGCGGCCCGTCCCGAACCAGAGGATTTGAAGGCAATTGCAAAAGGCTGCGACCTCCTGATTTTGCCCTGTTCCCCTGATGCTCTCGCGCTCAGCGCCTTGTCTCAGATGGTCGATGTTCTGCAATCCCTTCGGACAAATTATCGAGTGTTGCTGACATTAACCCCTCCCCGCCCCAGCACCGCTGCTGATGATGTTCGCCATAGTCTCGAAAATGTGGGACTCCCTCTGTTTTCGGGACAGATTCGTCGTTTGGCGGCGTTCCAGAAGGCGGCCCTTGAGGGAGTTCCTGTTTCTGAAGTTCGGGGCGATCGCATGGCCCGCATCGCCTGGAATTGCTATGTCGAAGTTGGTAATGAGTTGCTGGAGTTAGTTTGATGGCTAAATCAAAATTCGATGATATTCTCAATGCTCGAAATTCTAAGTCAAAGGCAAAGGCAAAGAGCAAGAACGATGAGTATATAAAGACTGGTTTCTATATACCTAAAGAGTTACATCGCAAGCTCAAAGTTTTCTCTGTTCAGGAAGACCGGGATATGAGCGAAATTGTGACGACCATACTGGAAGACTTCTTTGATAACCTAGACTCTTAGGAGATTAAGAGATTAAGTGACCTTGCAAGCCGCTCAATTCCTTTTGTGGTAAGACTTGCAAGGTGCGAAGAATTAGGAAGTTAAGAGGCTAAGAGACTAAGAGATTAGAGACTTAGGATTTTTGCGTTTCTTGAGGAGGTTGCGCTGGCGGCCCGTCTTGGCGATGGATACCTGGCTTTTTCGGTTTTCGACGCCAACATCATCGCCGATTGCCAGCAGGATTTGCTTGGCCGTATTTGGGTGGATACCCACAGCTTCGGCTAATTCCTGATACGTCATGCCATTCGGGGCATTCTCTAATTCCTCTATCAGTGCGATCGCCGTTAGTATGGAGCGGCCATGTTCCAGCAGTTCCGTCACAAATTCTCGGTCGTCAACCCTAAGCTCACGAAATTGCTGAAGGAGCCGTCCACTGGCTTGTAGCCGTTTAACAGTGTCTTCGTTCATGGGGGCAGAAAGGTGTGTCCCCTTTCAGGGTACGATACTCCCAGCAGCCAAGGAAACAATGTAAAGTTTTGTACAAACAGTCGCGTTCTTCCGAAAAAGCGAGGAATTGGCAGAAAATGAGGACTTTAGGTTTTCTTAAGGCAAGAGAAGGTTGACAGGTCTTGGCAAACCTTGTACCTTTGAGTAGTGCGCGAAACCTAATGTTTTCAGTTGCTCCTCAAACCCTTGTATTGGGAACGTAACGGAATGTTAAGCACGTTCGCGCAAACGGACCTTGAAAACTCGACACAGCAATGGTTTCAAACCCATAGGGTCTTTCCCTACCTTTTCCCCGCAAGGGGACGGAAACATACTTAGATTGCTCGGATTTTAAATCGGAGCAACTACGTCTTTCCCTACCTTTTCCCCGCAAGGGGACGGAAACGCGCCACGGATGGGTCGATCTCCCCTTGCGGGGAGCAGGTCTTTCCCTACCTTTTCCCCGCAAGGGGACGGAAACTTTAACAGCCGGCCATTATGCAAAAGCACGCGGGTAGGGTCTTTCCCTACCTTTTCCCCGCAAGGGGACGGAAACTTGATAAACTTCGTCAAGGCTTCCTCGGAGACTTGGTCTTTCCCTACCTTTTCCCCGCAAGGGGACGGAAACCTTCGGAAGGTTGTAGCCAGCTAATCTGCTTCAATCCTAGATAGTCTTTCCCTACCTTTTCCCCGCAAGGGGACGGAAACAACGCTGGGAGTCCAGGTGTACTAAGAACGTTTCCTTTTTGTCTTTCCCTACCTTTTCCCCGCAAGGGGACGGAAACTGCACGGCATGAGTATTGGTTGGGTCTGGAGTGCCTACAACCTGTTTATGCTGGCGGTGGTGCTGCTGATTTTGCTGGATGTGCCTCGACCCAGCGATTGCGACTGGTTTGACCTTCAGCGGGCTGTGCAGATCGATATGGGCGATCGCAGTTTTTGGGGCATGACCACAATGATGTCAGAAGCTGGGGCCGAGATTGCCCTCACAGAAGTTGACCCGGTGCTGGTGCTGCTGATTTTGCTGGATGTGCCTCGACCCAGCGATTGCGACTGGTTTGA
>NZ_JBNGCO010000051.1:0-413 GCF_049974805.1 Baaleninema sp. | reverse complement strand
ACCACAATGATGTCAGAAGCTGGGGCCGAGATTGCCCTCACAGAAGTTGACCCGGCGCTGCTCACCCCCCAGACACCCCTAGCGCTGCACGTCCTGGAGCAATCGCTGGCGGTGCAGGCCCAGGTCGTGCACCTGCAACAGCGGGAGGATGATCTACCCCTACTGCGGGTGGAGTTTTTGCCCCTGGCGGTGGAACAACAGCGATCGCTGGTGGAGCTGCTCTACTGTCGCCCCGGTCAGTGGCGCAGCCGCTGCGCCCCCGGCGAACTGCAATCGATTTGGCTGCTGATTAAGGTGCTGCTCCAGCCCGAGGTGTTGGTAAACCGTCGGGGTAAGATTCGCCCCATTGAGATCGTCAAGGGCTGGAGACAGAGTTTAAATTTCTCACTAAAATTGTTTAAAGTTACTCAAGC
>NZ_JBNGCO010000050.1:0-32797 GCF_049974805.1 Baaleninema sp. | reverse complement strand
GGAGATGAGGAGATGAGGAGATGAGGAGATGAGGAGATGAGGAGATGAGGAGATGAGGAGATGGGGAGCAATTATCAATTGTCAATTCAAGGACTTTGATCCTTTTTAACCATTTCGCTATGATAGATGAAGAGAACCAATCTTTGGTAGAGCTACCTTGTCTTGGCTCAGCCGGATTACTAGGCCGCACTGAAGGAGCTATCTGATTGATGGACTACATTGAAAAGGTATTGGAGAAGGTTCGGGATTGGGCGCGCAAACTGATTGAATCTTTGTTAGGGCCTGACGTTCAACCCGAAGTCGAACCCATTCCAATTCCCGTTGACGATCGCCGAATTCGTCGGTAGTCTATTGGTGTCCTCGGCATCACCGGGCTGGCTGAAGGCGCTCGTCCTACACGGGCCCAATTTAAATCTTTTAGGCCAGCGAGAACCCAACGTCTACGGCTCAGTTACGCTAGATGAAATCGATCGACTGATCGATCGAGAAGCACGGACTTTACAAGTTAAAGTTTCGTGCTTTCAGTCTAACAGCGAAGGTGGGCTAGTCGATGCCATCCAACAGGCTTGGGGGCAGTACGACGGATTGTTGATCAACCCCGCCGCGTACACCCATACGAGCGTGGCACTACGAGACGCGATCGCGGCGGTAAAAATTCCCACTGTGGAAGTTCATTTGAGCAATATCCACCAGCGAGAGGCGTTTCGCCATCACTCTTATATCGCACCCGTCGCCGTCGGACAAATTAGCGGCTTCGGATATTACAGTTACATTCTCGGACTCCACGCCCTAACTCGCCATCTGCGCGATCGACAATCGCCCAAATCAGAACGTCCAGAATAGCGATTTAAGTTTCCCTGTAACCCTCTCGTTACAGGGTTTTACATCGATGTTGAAATTATTGATTTAAAATTCAATTTTCGTCAAGTCTTCGGGTTCTCAATCTGTTTCTGGTGTGGTGAATACCGATCCAAACCGGATTTTCCATCCCCTCAACCCTCAAATCGGCGGTGTAAAATAGGCTTACAGCCGCGTCGCCGTTGCGACGTTACCAGTGTGTTAGGGGCAGTCTGAACATCGTGAAATTTCACATTCAACCCGACAGCGATATTCCCGCGTCGAACCAACTCTTCAACCAAATTCGGTTCGCCATCGCCTCGCGCCAGTTTCCGCCGGGACACCGACTCCCAAGTACCCGACAACTGGCGATGCAAACTGGCTTGCACCGCAATACCATCAGCAAAGTCTATCGCCAACTCGAAGACATTGGCTTAGTCGAGGCTCAAGCGGGTTCTGGGATTTACGTGCGGGCGCGAGGACACGAAGAAGGCGGCACTCACCTCGGTTCGCCTATCTTAGAGCAGTACCCCGAAGCCCAGGCTATGGTCAAACGGGGATTGGACGAACTCATCGAACTGGGCTGTTCCCTCAACGAAGCCCGAGAACTGTTACTCGGTGAAATCGACTGGCGGCTTCGCTGTAGCGCCCGCGTGTTGGTGACAGCGCCGCTGCAAGACATCGGCGTGGGCGAGTTGATGGCGCAGGAACTCGAACAAGCCCTGAAAATTCCGGTGCAGTTGGTACCGATGGAAGAGTTGGCGGAGGTCTTGGAAAAAGCCCACTCGGGAACCGTCGTGACGAGTCGGTATTTTATCGGCGAGGCTGAATCCATCGCCGCCCCCCGTTCGGTTCGCGTGATTCCCATCGATATTTACGATTACGCCAAGGAAACCGAGTTGGTGAAAGACTTACCGAAAGATAGCTGTTTGGGACTCGTCAGCATCAGTTCGGGTTTGCTGCGAGCGGCTGAGGTCATCGTTCACAGTTTGCGGGGAGATGATTTGTTGGTGATTACCACGCAACTGGGCAATACCTATAAATTAAATGCAATGGTGCGGAGCGCCCGCACGATTATTTGCGATCGCGCCAGTCTCGATTCCGTCAAAGCCTCCATTCAAGCGGCTCGCGACGATTTAATCCGTCCGCCGCAAGTCACTTGCTTTGAAAACTACATCAGCAATCAATCCATTTCCTTACTCAAGCGAGAACTGGGTTTGGATTAGTCGAGATGGGCAGAAACCCAATCAGTCCGGCGAAACCCCCTGGAATACGGAATCCGTTTCCGATGGGAAACAGATTCCCGACCCAATCCGCAAATCTATCGATTGAACATCTGCAAATCCAAGACTTTCACCGTACTGTCAAACCCGCCACTGACCAAACGGCGACCGTCGGGACTGAAGGCTAAATCCACCCAACCGGCGTGTTGTTCGAGTTGACCGACGATCGCGCCCGTATCGGTGTCCCACAAGAAAATCGTGCCATCGACATCCGCAGTAGCGAGAAGATATTTCCCTCGCCGCGAATTCCCCATCGGTTGCGGACTGAACGCCAAGGACTGCACGAGATTGTCGTGATTGGTCAAAACCCGCAAACGGCGACCGTTCCCCAGATCCCAAATTTGCACGTAACCGTCGGCGCTTCCCGTGGCGACGGTTTGACCGTCGGGACTGACCGCCACCGACCACACAGGAACGTTGAGATAGGCCAGGGTTTTCAAATACTGCCCCGTCTGCCAATCCCAGAGTTTTACGGTTCCGTCTTCGCTGGCGGTGACGAGGACGCGACCGTTGGGGCTAAAGGCCAGGGATTTCACCTCGTCCCGGTGTCCGCTGAGGGTGTGGAGGGGGGTCGAGGTGCGATCGCGCGGCGAAGGGGTAGCGTCCCAGATTTTTACCTTCCCGTCGGCGCTGGCGGTGGCGAGAACCCGACCGTCTGGACTGAAGGCGATGTCGTAGATTTCCGCGTCGTGACCGTTCCAGGTGGCGATTAACTCTCCTGTTTGACGGTTCCACAGGCGAACGGTGCGGTCTTCGCCAGCGGTGGCCACGGTGCGATTGTCGGGACTGACGGCTACGGACCAAATGGGGGCGCTGTGGCCGGCGAAACTCAACTGGGCGGCACAGTTTCCGTCGAGACAGTTACGATCGAGATTTCGTAGGTCGATCGATCCTGTAGAAGTTCCGGTCACGATCGATCGACCGTCGGGACTGACGGCTACCGACCACACCGGGCTGGTATCTCGGGCGAGGGTTTTCAGCGGTAAGGCGGTTTCCAGTTGGGGTTTTACGGGTTTGTGGTGAATCCGAGGCGCAACTTCGGATTGGTTGGCGACGGGTTGGGGTCGATCGCTCCACCACAGTTGTAAGAGACTGCTGCCGAAGGAAACTGCTAACAAGGCCAATAGGGCGGGACGGGCGAGCAGTAACGAGGTTAGTAAAGGGGTTCGATCGCGGCGGTGGAGGTCTTTTAAGACCGCCTTGGCGTTGGGGTAGCGTTTGGGGAGTTCTCGCGCCACCATGCGATCGAGAATTGCCGCTAAGCGATCGCTGAGGGGGTAGCGACAGCGACTCCGCCAGTTCCAAATATCGTTGCGATCGTCGTACAACTCGAACGGCGAGAGGTCGGTCAGTAAATAGAGACAAGTGACGCCGAGACTATATAAATCGCTTTGAGGTAGGGGGCGTCCTTGGAGTTGTTCCGGGGCGGCGTATTCTGCCGAACCCGTTAGGGAGTCTTGGGAACTGGGGACGGCGTGACTGTGGAGGGAGCCGAAATCTACGAGAATCCAGCGGTTGTCTGATTGGCGACGGATGAGGTTCTGGGGCTTGATGTCCCGGTGAACGAGTTTTTTGTCGTGCAGGTCGCCGAGGACTGGGAGAACGTCATCTAGAAGCTGTTGGATTTGTGTTTCGTTCCAGGGGCCGGACTCGAGGACTTGTTGGTGGGCGCTTTGCCCCATGACGTACTCTTGGACGAGGTACTGTCGGCCGTCTCGATCGAAACTTGCCAGCAAGCTGGGGATGTGGGGATGTTGGCTTAACTGTTCCCAACGCACGAGGGTCTCGCGAGATAAGGGAGCGTCCGCCGGACGAGCGGCGACGGCGCAAAAGGTTTGCGTCGGCTTGTGTTCGTCGGCGACGAAGAAGGTGCGGGCGCTCGGGTGTTGGCTGAGGGCAGTTAGCACGCGATAGCGCCCCGCGATCGCCATAGACGGTTGTAAGTCTACAGGTACGGCCTCCGAGCCGCTGGGGGAAATGGAACGGGGGTCGGGTTGAGAATGAAAGTGTTCGCTCATGGTTTGGAAACAGCGTGCCGATGCTGTCTATGTTACCGAGGGATTTCAGGGATCGCATCCGTTCGCGCTGGCGATTCGAGGACTGGCGAGAAAATGTCAATAAACGATCGACTGATGTAGAAATGTAACGAAAATCGAGGGGCGGTCGTATCCGTGGAACGGTTCCATTGTAGGGAAGTTCGAGCTGGGTGGCGATCGAATGTAAAGTTTGGTTTCAAGGTAACTATTGAGCTACATCACAAATAATTTATTTATGTAACATTTACGACCGTTAAGCTGGACTCGATCGACACGGCCTCCTACAGTGAGAAACAATCAACCGTTACAAAGGTTTGATTTTTCGACTCACTCCAGTCGCGTTGCCACTCCAAAGGATATTTTCCCGAGGAGAGTCAACCCGAAAGATCCCAGTTTGACCTGAGATCGTTTTCTTTGCGGAGGTTTTTTATGACGCTCCCTTTGCTGAGTTATTCTCCCTCGAGTCAAAACCAGCGCGTGACTGGCTACGAAGTGCCAGGAGACGAACAACCGCGAATTTACTCGACGAGCGACGCCCTCAGCGGCGCAGAAATGGACGAGTTGATTCGCGCGGCGTACCGCCAGATTTTCAACGAACAGCAAATCCTCGAATATAACCGCCAACAGGCTCTCGAGTCTCAGTTGCGGTACGGCGAAATCTCTGTAAGAGATTTCATTCGGGGGCTGGCCACCTCAGACGTATTCCGTCGGTACAACTACGAGGCGAACAATAACTATCGCTTCGCCCAGATGTGCCTGAGACGATTGCTCGGACGGGATGCGTATAACGAGCGAGAAAAACTGGCCTGGTCGATTGTCTTGGCCACGCAAGGACTCCAGGGATTTATCGAAGCGCTCCTCGATAGCGAAGAGTATCTGACCCAGTTCGGAGACGATACCGTTCCCTATCAACGACGGCGCGTTTTACCTCAGCGCGATCGCGGCGAATTACCGTTCGAGCGGATGCCGCGTTACGGCGACGACTATCGAGCTTTTCTCGAATCCTTGGGATATTTTTCGCAAGAAGCGCGAAGTTTTCCTTGGATGCGGGGATCGTATGTTTGTCCGCCGCCGCGTTGGGATTGGCAGAAATCGCCGTCTCCGACGGCAGTACGTCTGTGGAACGCTCTAGCGGCTACTGGCGGCGTACTGTTAACTTTGGGGACGATCGCGGTCGCTTTGGCCGCTTGGGGCGTTATTGGATTGTAACGTTTCCCCCTGCCAAACATTGCGAGTTACGAAGTTTCTGAGGATTTCCGAGATCTTAGGGCGAACGACTTAACCGATCGTCAAACGGGTGTGGGTGAAAAATTTTGCCCAACGCCTATTGTGGCGATGCTGTCGAGTTCCCGTCCTCTCGAGTGTTTCTCGAAGGAGACCTGGGAGAAAACCCGCGATCGCAGCGGCCGTCTCTCCCCTCGAGCGTTCGATTCCCTTTTACTCAAAATCTTTACAAAACGTAACTCAAAAACACTCGGTAGCAGTGTATAAAGTTTATCGGAAGGACACGAACGACAAGTAAAAATTGAGTTTCAGCCGTTCGTTGCTTCTCTCATATAACAGTCCGATTTTCTCAGTTTTCCGAGAAAAGCCATCGGGAGTCGAAAAGACAACTCCGAGGGGGACAAAAAAGAGAGAGCGACTCTAGCGAAACCTCAACGCAAAAACTTGTCAGTCGTCCCGGGTTCCGTCTAGGAGCCAAAGCGATAACAGATCTCGTTTGAATCTAGACCAAGCCCATCTCAAAACAAGTAGGAGATTCATTCATGTTCGACGCATTCACTAAGGTCGTTTCTCAAGCTGACGCTCGTGGCGAATACCTCTCTGCCAGCCAGCTCGACGCGCTGCAACAAATGGTTGCTGACAGCAACAAACGCATTGACGCTGTCAACCGCATCACGAGCAACGCTTCCACGATTGTCTCCAACGCCGCTCGCGCCCTGTTCGCCGAGCAACCCCAACTGATCGCTCCGGGTGGAAACGCTTACACCAACCGTCGCATGGCTGCTTGCTTGCGCGACATGGAAATCATCCTGCGCTACGTCACCTACGCGGTCTTCTCCGGCGATGCCAGCGTTCTGGACGATCGTTGCTTGAACGGTCTGCGTGAAACCTACGTAGCTCTCGGAACCCCCGGTGCTTCCGTGGCCGTTGGCGTTCAAAAAATGAAAGAAGCGGCTCTGCAAATCGTTGGCGATCCCGCTGGAATCACCCCCGGAGATTGCAGCAGCCTGATGTCTGAAATCGGCACCTACTTCGATCGCGCTGCTGCTGCTGTTGCGTAGTTCGCACAGTAGTCCAGCGAGCTATCGTCCGCTTGGCGGACATCTGAATTTGAAAACCGTTTTGACAGTCAAAAAGGAGATTACTCAATGAAGACCCCGTTAACCGAAGCAGTCGCTGCAGCAGATTCTCAAGGTCGCTTCCTCAGCAGCACCGAACTCCAAGTTGCGTTCGGTCGCTACCGTCAAGCCAATGCCGGCTTGCAAGCCGCTCGTCAACTGACTGACAAAGCTCAGTCTCTCGTAGACGGCGCTGCTCAAGCGGTGTATAACAAATTCCCTTACACCACCCAAATGCAAGGCGCCAACTACGCTTCTACCCCCGAAGGGAAAGCGAAGTGCGCTCGTGACATCGGCTACTACCTGCGTATGGTGACCTACTGCCTCGTGGCTGGCGGTACGGGCCCGATGGATGAATACCTCGTTGCTGGTCTCGACGAAATCAACCGCACCTTCGAACTCTCTCCGAGCTGGTACGTTGAAGCCCTGAAATACATCAAGGCTAACCACGGTCTGAGCGGAGATTCTGCCGTCGAAGCGAACTCCTACATCGACTACGCGATTAACGCTCTGAGCTAGATCGCTTTTTCTAGCCCGGAACGGCAAGCGGCTACCAGCATTGCGCTCGCAGTTGTTTGTTGTTCCGGGCTGTTTTTATATCCATCATTCATTCGTCGTTAAACAACGAGAGGTTAGTCCCATGGCGATTACTGTAGCCGCATCTCGATTGGGTACCTCTGCCTTTTCAGATGCTAACCGCATCGAACTGCGCCCCAACTGGAGCGAAGACGACGCGAAAGTTGCCATTCGCGCTGTCTATCGCCAGTTGCTCGGCAACGAATACGTGATGAGTTCGGAACGGCTCGAAAGTGCCGAATCGCTCCTGTGCGACGGGAGCATCAGCGTCAAAGACTTCGTGCGTGCCGTCGCCAAATCCGAGCTTTACAAAACCAAGTTTTTCTACAACAATTTCCAAACTCGGTTTACCGAACTCAACTACAAACACTTACTCGGTCGCGCCCCCTACGACGAAGCCGAAATCGCGTTTCACAACGATCTCTACCAAAACGAAGGGTACGACGCCGACATCGATTCCTATATCGACTCGGAAGAGTATCAGGAATGTTTTGGCGAGAACGTGGTGCCGTACTATCGCGGTTTCGAGACTCAACGGGGACAGAAAACCGTTGGTTTCAGCCGGATGTTCCAACTATATCGCGGCTATGCCAACAGCGATCGCGCCCAACGGCAAAGCCAAGGCTGGCTGACCTGGGAACTGGCACGGAACCTGTCTTCTCCCGTGCGGACGCCCGCGACGCGGCAAGTGCTTTCCGGCGGAACCGGGGGCGCCCGCGAACAGCGGTATCGCGTGCGGGTGTTGCAATCGGCAACCCGTCGCGGTCCCCAAGTCCGTCAGCTGACGACCGAATACGTCGTCTCTTACGACAGCCTCTCCGCGCAGCTACAACGCATCAACCGTTCGGGCGGTCGCGTGATTAGCGTGACGCCCGCTTGAGCGTTAAAGCTGCCTTTGCAGATAACGCCACCGAACAGGAGGATTTGAATTTGGCTATTACCACAGCAGCATCGCGTTTAGGCACGTCTGCCTTTACAGATGCCTCGCCCGTCGAACTGCGTCCGAACTGGACGGAAGCCGACGCGCAGATGGCGATTCGAGCGGTTTACCGCCAGTTACTCGGTAACGATTACGTTATGGCCTCCGAGCGACTGACGAGTGCCGAATCGCTCCTGTGCGACGGCAGTATTACCGTCCGCGAGTTCGTTCGCGCCGTGGCGAAATCTGAATTATACAAGAAGAAGTTCTTCTACAACAGTTTTCAGACCCGGTTTATCGAGCTTAACTGCAAGCACTTGTTCGGCCGCGCCCCCTTAGACGAAGCTGAAGTCGTCGAGCATCTCGATCGCTATCAAAACGAAGGCTACGACGCCGATATCGATTCCTACATCGATTCGGTCGAGTACACCGAAAACTTCGGCGAAAACGTGGTGCCGTACTATCGCGGTTTCGAGACCCAGTGGGGACAAAAAACCGTGGGCTTTACCCGGATGTTCCAACTGTATCGCGGTTACGCCAACAGCGATCGCGCTCAACTGCGCGGTACCGAATCGCGCTTAGCCGGCGAACTGGCTCGCAACCAAGCCTCCGCCGTAGTCGGTCCTTCGGGTTCCAACGACGGTTGGGCCTATCGTCCCTCGAAAGCGGGCGTTGCCCCCTCTCGCTCCTTTGGTTTCGGCGGTATCGGCGATTCTGCCAATCGCGTGTATCGCGTCGAAGTCACCAAACTGTTGGGACGCAACTATCCCAACAATCTCCGCCGTGGCGGAACGCCGACCGTGCGTCGCAGCTCTCGGGCGTTTTTCGTACCTTACGATCGCCTCTCGGAAACCCTGCAACGCATCCAACGGGAAGGCGGAAAAGTTGCCAGCATCAAACCGGCTAACTAGGTCGAGTTTGATGCGTTAGATCGCATCAGTGCGGGGCTTCGTCCCCGCACGCCAATCGGTAGATTGAAGGAGTCTCAAACACCATGATGGGTTCTACAGCTATTGGCGGAACCGCTAACACCCCCTCGGGCGGTCGCCTGTTTCGCTATGAAGTTCGCGGCCTGCGACAAAATCCGGAAACGGACAAAAACGGCTATCCGATTCGGAGCAGCGATACTGTGGTCTTCACGGTTCCCTACAGCCGCATGAATCAAGAAATGCAGCGCATTACCCGCATGGGTGGCGAAATCGTGAAGATCGAACCCGTTTCGTTTGACCCGAACGCTTCTTCTGAAGGAGAATCAGAAGGTTAGGTTCAACGCAGTCTTTCATGCAACCGTCATCCCAGGTTGACGCGATCCCTGCCGAATCGATGACGATCGAGCAGGCGATCGCGAACCTCAAACAAACCCAAGACCCCAGCACCCGCTATTATGCCGCTTGGTGGCTGGGGAAATTTCGCGTGCGCGAAAACGCCGCCATCGAAGCCTTAATCGAGTCCCTGTCCGACGAGATCGATCGATCCCCCGACGGCGGCTATCCTCTGCGACGCAACGCCGCCAAAGCCCTCGGAAAACTCGGGGATTCCCGCGCCGTCCCGCCCCTCATCGAGAGTTTAAGCTGTTCGGACTACTACGTGCGCGAATCCGCCGCCCAAGCCCTCGAAGAACTCCGCGACGCCCAAGCCGTTCCCGCTCTCGTCAAACTCCTCGAAGGAGGGGTGGAAGCGGCGGTGTTCGTTCCCGGCAAACCCCACCTCGTACAGCCCTACGACGCCGTGTTAGAAGCCCTCGGCGCCCTCCACGCCACCGAGACTATCCCCTCGGTGATGCCGTTTTTAGAGCATCCCGTTCCCCGCGTGCAGTACGCCGCCTCTCGCGCTCTGTACCAACTGACGGGAGACACCCAGTACGGCGATCGCTTAGTTAAAGCCCTGCGAGAACGGGATTTACAACTGCGGCGTTCCGCTCTCATGGATTTGGGCGCCATCGGCTATCTCGACGCAGCCAAGCCAATTTCAGAAACCCTGGCCGAAAACAGCCTCAAACTCATCGCCCTCAAAGGCATTCTCGAACGCCACCTCGACGAACCCCTCGACGAGGGTACGCCCCAACTTGACGATCGCGCGATCGAGGTCATGCAGTATATGGATCGCTTGTTGTAGGGCGCTAATAACATAGAATTGTATTTTTGTCAAGACAAACCGCGTCCGTTTGTCGATAGTCGTTCTGCTCTCCATGTCGCAACCACAGACCGCTCATTCCCCCACCATGTCCGTCGAAGCCCTGATTGCCGAGATCGATCGCGCCGACTCCGCCGCCAGTCTCCTCGCGGCCGTTCGCGCCCTGGCCGAAGCACAGAACGAAGCCGCCATCCCGACGTTAATTCGCGTTTTAGGATTCAACAATCCCGGTGCGGCTGTCGCGGCGGTTGGTGGCTTAGTCAGGATCGGCAAACCTGCCGTCGTGCCGCTACTCGAACAACTCGACGGCTACAATTACGGCGCGAGAGCCTGGGCGATTCGGGCGTTATCGGAAATTCGCGACCCCCGCGCCCTCGATATCCTCGTGGGGGCGGCGAGCGATTTCGCCCTCAGCGTGCGTCGCGCGGCGGCCAAAGGTTTGGGGTTTCTGCGTTGGGAAGACCTCGAAGCAGAAGAGCGCCCCACCTGCCAACAAAAAGCCCTAGAAACCCTGTTGCAAACCACTCAAGACCCCGAATGGGTGGTGCGTTACGCAGCTATCGTTGGCTTAGAAACCTTGGGGGCAAATCTCACCCCCACTTTAAGCGATCGACTCGATGGGATTTCCACTTGTTTCGAGGGTCTCCAGGGAACAGACGACGAACTGGCCGTTCGCGCCCGCGCGTCGCTGGCTCGGGGAAGACTGCAGAGAATTGATAATTGACAATTTCTCCCCCTTGTCGGTCAAGAAACCCGGTTTCTCGTTCGTATAAGAAACCGGATTTCTGCGTAAGTCCTAGAGGTTTAAGCCAGAATCCATTTGGCCAGACGCTTTAAAAACAACCCGGACAAGGACGTGAAATCAGCGATTTAAAATCTGGGTGAGGGTGGTTTCCAACTCTCCTTTCGAGAGGGTCGTCAACACGAACACCTCTTGTACCGTTTTGCCATACCGGGCGATCGCCTTAAAACCGCCGCGAATCGGCACCGATATCCGTACCTTCAACTTGGGGACGTGACCCTTGGCGCGGCTGAGGACGCCCGGTGTGACCGTGCGGATACCGCGATGTTGGACGAGACGTTCCAAAATGGGAATCAAACCATCGAGGTGAGTCGAGTGGTTAAGAACTAAGCGGCCGCGATCGTCAGAATGACTCATAGTTAAACGTAAAAAATCGTGAGGAGAACAGGTTCGATCGTACCCGAAACCAAGAACCCGGCCTCCACAGCAGTGATGCCGGAGACACCGGGTTCTCTCGATGACGAGTTAGGATTTCGATGGCGAATCGCCCGACTTACGGGGAGATTCCACCGTGCGACGGGGGCGATCGCTACCTCCTTTCTGAGGGCGACTGTTTCCGTGCGGTCGGCCGCCGCCCTTGCGTTTGAAGGGTTTGCGCGAGCCACCTTTACCTTTGCGATGCCCTCCCGAACGGCGTTTCGGAGGCATCGGACCCATATCGCTACCGCTGCGAATTACGAGGTCTTCCCCTTGTCGGATAACGTCGAATTCCCAGAAGTGCCGCAATAGCTTACCTTCGGGACAGCCAGTCAACTGAACTTTGAAAAACTTGGGCGGTTGCTTGGGTTTGCGGGGGGCTTGTCGAATTTTGACGACGACACAGTTTCGCTCTTGGGAGCAAAAAATGACTTCGCCGCGAATCGAAAAATAGCCGTCTTCGACTTCCGAGGCGGGAATCGGTTTTAACTGAGAATTGTCTTCGTCTTCCTCCTGATGGAGCGTTTCCGGTTCCCAGACGCCCACAATTTGTAAATGTAACTGACCGTCCTTTTGTCCGGTGCGTGGATAAACAACCCAGAGGTGATCCTGTTCCAGGTCGATGTGGTTTTTCACCAAACTGAGGACGCGACCGAGTAACACCGCTTGTACGTTGCCGTCGGCGGTGGCGATTTCACCCCGCGATACCTGTTCCTCCGAGGGAAGGTAACGACCGCGAACGACGCCGATGGCGCGATATTGCTTCGGTTCGCTCGGTGCGGGAATCGGCGCCGGACGTTCCGGGGGTTTGGGTTCGTCCGCCTCCGGTTGCGAGGTGGCTTTCGGGGGGGAAGGCGGTGCGGGAGGCCGGGGGGGTTCCGGTTTGCGCGGCGGTGTGGGACGGTGGAGTCCTTCGGAAGCGTTCGGGGATTCCGACGCTCGAGCCTCGGTAGAGGGGTCGATCGCAGCCGACACCGTATCGTTAGAATTTGAAAACTGATGAGAAGAGGAACTCATAAAGCCTCCTGAGAGCGGAGATACATCCTTAGCGGAGTTGTCAAGCACGCCAAACCCCAGCTCGAGAACGCCGATTCGATGGTGGCTTTCTCTCTTGGGGGTTCGTCATTCCAACTCGCGGCCGACAATAAGCCAATACTTAAGTATTAGTCTGCCTATTGTACTAAATGCAATTCTGCCTTGAGAGAGTCCGCAACGTTTGAGAAGTTTTTTGAAAAAAAAATTGCAGTTTTCCAGCAAACTGCAATTTTTAGGCGAATTTTTGCGTTTTCTTTCCCCGCTCTCCCGACTCAACGCCCCCAGCTTTAAAAGATCCTAGGTGAGGCAAAACACCCAACATCGAAACTTGGTTGCCGTGGGATTCTACGACGAGACATATACCATATTTAATTAATTTTGTCAAGTCTTGGGTCTCGCTTGTTTTATCGCTGAGCGTCGTTTAAAGCCCCCGTGCGAACCTCTAACGTCAGGGTTTCGCCGTTCCGTTTGAGTTCCAGCCTTAAGGTCTGGCCGACATCCACATCGGCCACCGCTTGCTGAACTTCGTCGGCCGTTGTGACCGTTTTACCGTCAATGGAGAGCAAGACATCGCCCGCCCGGAGTCCCGCTTCAGCGGCGGGAGAATTCGCCATCACGCGGACGATGAGGATACCCTCGTCTTCTTCGACGGTTAAGCCGCTGTTGGGATTGCGGTTGAGATTGTTTTTGATTTCTGGGGTCAGCGTCACCATTTGAATGCCCAGATAGGGATGTCGCACGCGCCCGGTGGCGATGAGTTCTTCGGCGATGCGAGAGACGGTGTTGGCGGGAATGGCAAAGCCGAGACCTTGGGCGTTTTGAATGATGGCGGTGTTCATACCGATCGCTTCGCCGTTCTGGTTGAGCAGCGGGCCGCCAGAGTTGCCGGGATTGATGGCGGCGTCAGTTTGGATGAACTCGACGCGCTTATCGGGGACGCCGATTTCGCTGCTCGATCGACCCGTGGCGCTAATAATCCCCGTCGTCACCGTATTGTCGAGACCGAGGGGGTTGCCGATGGCGATCGCCCATTCTCCCGGTTGCAAATTGTCGGAATCGGCGAATTTCAAGGTGGGTAGGTTGTCGGCGTCGATTTTCACCACCGCCACGTCCGTAATCGGGTCGCTGCCAATCACGCGGCCGTCGAAGCTGCGACCGTCTTTGAGGGTAACCGTTACAGTGTCCGCTCCCTCCACCACATGAGCGTTGGTGACGATGTGACCGTCGGCGTTGAGAACGAAACCGGAACCCGACCCCCGTTGAACCCGTTCTTGGGGCATTTGAGGGACGCCGAAAAACTGCCGGAAAAAGGGGTCTTCAAAGGGGGTAAGACCTTGAGGGGATGTGACTGTGCGTTCGGCGTCGATGCGAACCACCGCCGGCCCGACTCGGTTCACCACGTCCGTGACGAAGTTCGTCGGCGTCAGGGGGGCGGCGGTTTCCGGGGGCGTTGGGGTGGGATCGGGGGGCGTCTCGGTGTTGGCAGTAGAGACGATCGCCCCCGAGTTAGACTCGGCTGTATTGGTCTGCGCCACGGGGGGAGAAGACGTTAAAGTATCCTTCGCCACCCAAGCCACGCCGCCGCCGAGGAGAAACACGGCGAGATAGGCTAGGGCGCGGAATTGGGGAGAAGAAGAGGGCTGTGACACGGTTGAATGGGGCGTTTTAGAGGTATAACGCTCGGATAGATGCGGTTTGGATAAGTTGGATAACGGCAAAATAGATTCACCTCTCAATTCGATGTTAGCTAAAAAGAGAGAAACGCAAACCTTAAAACGATCGCGTGTCAGTCAAGAAACCTGGTTTCTCGCTCTAGCCCTGACGCTGAAATCACAGAATTCGTTTAAAAAACTGGGTTTCTGCCTAAGTCCTACATTCAACGATCGCCTGGAGAAAAAGGTCAGTCCGAGTCTGACTGGGTGTGAGGAGCGCCGGATTTGAGGAACCGACCCATTGGGCTAACTCGCTCGGACTGACTGTTGACTAGAATAAGCAGCCCGTATGACAAAACAATGACAGTGCGATCGAGATCTTGTGACGGATTCCGATCGATCCCCCCCAAGCTCCCCCGTCCGGGCAGAGACTCAGGCTGATACTATTGTCTAGTGGGGCTTCGCACGCCATCGGGGTTTCCCAAAAAAACATCGCGTCGAGCTGCCCCGGCTGAAGGAATCTGCACCGCGTATCTGCGATCGAGCGTCTCGTTCTCAGCCGTTGTCCCAAATCTCTCGAAACAGCCCATCTTCAACTTCTCGATATGATAGCTGGTTTGTACGACCTATCCGAGTTACATGCGGCCGTCGAAGCCGACCCCGACCGCTGGCGTCCGCTAGTGTTCACCAACGGCTGTTTCGACCTGTTACACTGCGGTCACGTGCGCTATCTGTCCACCGCCAAACAACTCGGTCGCGCCCTCGTGGTGGGACTCAACAGCGATGGCTCCGTGGCGGCCATCAAACCGCAACCGCCAGAACTCCCGCCCCGTCCCATCGTTCCCCAAGAACAGCGGGCCGAACTCCTGGCCGCCCTCAAACCCGTCGACGGCGTAGTGATTTTTCCGGAAACCACAGCCACGGCCGCGATCGAAGTCTTAAAGCCCGACATTTACGTTAAAGGGGGCGACTACCAACCCGACAGCCTCCCCGAAGCGCCAGCCGTTCGCGCCTATGGCGGTCGTATCCAACTGGTCGAAATCGAAATTCCCCAATCGAGCAGCGACATTATCCGTCGTATTCTGCGAAAATGAGAAGGGATAGTGACAGTCAACCCAACACACTCATGACCGATCCCACCCTCTCGAGTCCGCTAAATCTCGACTCCGAACGGGGCATCGACTACACTCCCCTTCAGGCGCTATTAGCCGAAGAACGGTTTCGAGACGCCGACGATTTAACCCGCCAGTGGCTCTGTCAGCTTGGCGGTCAAGACGCTGTGGCGCGGTCGTGGCTGTATTTTACGGAAGTCGATAACATTCCCGCAACGGACTTACAAACCATCGATCGCCTGTGGGTCGCCCACTCGAACGGAAAGTTTGGGTTTTCCGTCCAACGCAAGTTATGGCTGGGCGTTAGCAAAAACTGGGACAAACTCTGGCCGAAACTGGGCTGGAAAACGGGGAACAGTTGGACTCGTTTCCCCCAAGAATTTACTTGGGATCTCAGTGCGCCGAAAGGTCATCTTCCCCTATCCAACCAACTTCGCGGCGTGCGTGTCTTAGCGGCGCTGTTCGACCACCCGGGACTTCAATAACATCAAATTTTGAGAGAATTGTTTGCCGCGCCAACTGTCATGACCGAGATCGATCGAGAACAACAACGCCTTCAAGCCCTGGTAGACTCGGGCTTGCTCGAAAAGGAATCGATTCCTCCGTTTGAGGAAGCCGTGAAAACCGTGGCTGAAGCCCTCGACGTGCCAATTGCCGTTGTGGGCTTGCTCGATCGTGATTGGCAATGGATTGTCGCGCGGTCTCTCGATACCAAGGAAGACTTAACCGCCCTGGCGACGCTGCAACGCACCAAGCGGATGGAGTCTTTTTGTACTCACATCGTGGAAACGCAACAACTGCTGTCGATTCGCGATACCGCCTCTCACTCGGAATTCGCCCATCGGTTGTTGGTGGGACAGTACGGCGTCCGGGCCTATCTCGGCGTTCCTTTGATTTCGGCGGCGGGACATTGTTTCGGCACTTTGGCGGTGATGGATTTAGCGCCGCGTCGCTTTGCCAAACGGGAAGTGAAGTTCGTGGAACTGGCGGCGCGTCTGGCGATGCGGGAAGTGGAGCGGCTCTACGCCCCCATCGAGACGTTAGCTCAAACGCGGCCGTCGGAAACGCCGGCCGCGCCGCCTCCGAGCGCCGCCTCTCGTCCCTTGGAAGATATTCTCTCGACGAATCAAATTAAAACCGAACTGCTCGATCGACTGTTGCAGGAGTTGCGAACGCCGCTGACCTCGGTGATGGGGATGACGAGCGTTCTCAACCGGGAAATTTACGGTCCGCTGCGGCGCAAACAAAAGGAATATCTCAAAATCATCCACGATAGCGGTCAGTATTTACTGTCTCTGGTGGAAGAGATTTTAATGTTGCGATCGCTCAGAGAATCCAGCGCGGCGCGATCGCTGACCTCGATCGATATGGAAATGCTGTGTCAGCAGGTGTTGAAAACCCTCGAACCCGTCGC
This sequence comes from Baaleninema sp., assembly GCF_049974805.1. NCBI lineage: Bacteria > Bacillati > Cyanobacteriota > Cyanophyceae > Oscillatoriales > Oscillatoriaceae > Baaleninema > Baaleninema sp. The sequence goes on along the minus strand of NZ_JBNGCO010000050.1, from coordinate 16,239 downwards.
GCGACGACGAGAACAGCAAATCGACGAATCCGTCGAGGCTATCGATCGAATCTGGATGCTCGACAAAGATTTAGTCCAACAAATCCTCTATCACGCCGTCGCCCGCGTGGTTCACGCCGCCGAAACCGGCTGCACGATTCGAGTGCGGGTTGCCCGAACGCCCGAAGACGCCATGGAACTCTCCGTGTGGGCGTCTCATCCCTGGTTGGGGGAAAGCCTGCCCGCCAGCGAGTTAGAACTCTGCGGCCTTCCCGTTCCCGACAACGTCGCCGAAGTACAGGATACAGTGTTCGAGGAGTCGACGCCCCTGCTGGAACGCTCCCTGTCCGGGGAAGACAACGATCGCGACCGACAGTCGATCGCCCTTCTGCCAGAATTAGAAAAGATGCCGCTCGATCGATCTCGAGAGCGACTGGGCTTGTTGTTTGCCGCTCAACTGGTCAAACTGCACAGTGGTACGATGATGGTTCGGGGATCGCCGAAAACGGGATATCGCTATGTCATCACGTTACCCAATCGCGCCTAACGGAACGACAAGTTGATTTTAGACCGCGCCCAGCCTTTCCCCAACTTTTCCATCCGTGCGAAGTTTTGGGCGTCGCTCTACCAAAGATTGAAAGTATGCACAACGACGATCTCGGAACACTCTCGACCCCCAACAATACCGATAGTCCTTTAGATCGCCTGGAGGGAGCGGACGCGGCAGAAAACGCCGCCCCCAATCCCGATGCCATGTTGGCGCTGTTAGACGAAGCCGATCCTCAAAAGCGGATCGTGGCCGCGCGGGCGTTTTGCGAAATTCGCGACGAACGGGCGATTCCCAAGTTAACGGAGATGTTAAAGGATGCTTGCCCCCTAGCGCGGGTGAGTGCGGCTTATGCTTTGGGACGCAACACCCGCGCCGACGTGGTCGAACCCCTGATCGAAAGTTTGGGAGATTGGAACGGTTACGTCCGTAAAGGCGTGGTTTGGGCTTTGGGCAACTGCCGCGACAAACGCGCTGTCGATCCCTTGGTGGACGCCCTAAAAACCGATATTTCCGCCGTGCGCCTGTGGGCGGCGAGTTCCCTAGGACAGCTCTCGAAGGTGGGCTATGACTCTATTTTTGTGGCGGTTCCCCCGTTAATTGAAGAGTTGCGACGGGATCCCGTGGCGGCGGTGCGGAGTAACTGCGCTTGGGCGTTGGGACAGTTGTGCCGGGAACTGCCCTCGAACGTGGTCTATGCTGGGGCGATCGATTCGCTGTTGGAAGCCCTGGAAGATGATGAGGATATGGGGGTTCGGGAAGATGCTCGATCGTCCCTGTTGCGGGTGGGCGATCCCCGTGGCTTGCAGGCGATCGAGGATTTGGAACGGGAAGGCTGGATTTAGGGATAATTTAGGCGATCGCCAATCGAGATGTGAAACGTCAGATCTCAACTTCCCCAAACTGAAACGCATTGTCCCAAATGTCATCGATAACCGCTTTGGCTTGTTTGATCGAAAGCGGTTGACATCGACCTTTTTCGTCGTACTGCATCAGCGGTAAATTGCCCCGACCGCCGCGAATTTCCTCGAGGTTTTTCAACGGCCCGTTAATGTCGAAATCGATGGTGGTATTGAATTTATCTTCCATCCACTGTTCGATGCGATCGTCGAGTTCCGAAGGCGTCAGCGGTTGGGGACTTTGTAGCAAATGATAGTACACCAACAAAATCTCTTTACATTCTTCTTCCTCCGCCGCATTAATTAACATTGTAAAAACACTGGAATTACTGGCAATATTTCGGAAAAATAACGTTTCCGTCACGTGCTTTTGAAACTTAATCTTTTTGCCTTGATACGTGCTGTATTGCTTGAACGCAAAGCCCCCAAGGGCAACTAACAGCGACAGAACCGCCAGTAACACCGGGGTCAGATTTTCTACGTCGTCTTCGTCCGCTTGGAACAGGCCGATATCTGGCAGCCCCACCGTGAGAAAAAGAACGACACTAATCACGAGCAGAAGTTGCGGTAAAACCTTAATAAATACCGGAATCGCCGCGCCAATCGCCGGAACGATAAATAACAGCCTGTCTTTTAACGTCATGCTGGTTTTGACGTTCGGAAAAAGAAACTCAATATCGGGTTTGGGAACGTTTTTATACAGATAAACGTAGGTTTTTCCTGGCTCAAATTCCAGACGGTCTGGGTCGATTTCTTTTCTTCGGAAATACTCTTTTCCTTTGTATTTTATTAAAACAGCTACTCGTTCGAGGATGTCGAGTTGCATCTCTCGCGTCCAGAATATCCATTTCTTAATTTGGACAGTTTGGTAAACGTCGCCGCGATAGAAACAGAGGAATTGATCGAAATCTTCAAAATCGACGTTGGTTTTCAAATCGATCAGCGATCGATCCTCAAAAGCTTCTTCAAGTAACTCCCGAGACAGTTCCATGAAGTTCGCCCGTTCGAGAACGTTACGAAACGATGACACAACCTGTTCTTCCATCCGTTCCAAGTCGGCGGCGGTGGGTTGCTGAATCTCGCGGGTGGTGCGATCGGGGTCGAAGGGCGCGTAATTGTCTAAGATGGTGCGGGCGTAGCTGTGAAACTGAAAATGGTAGTACGCTGCTAAGAGGTTGGCAAATTCTCGGAACTTCTCAGCCTGGGATTCGTCAAAGGAACTGTCGGACACGCACAGTTCGACGAGATCGCTTAGGCGATACGGAATATAGGCTTCTCGGTCTTCGTAAACAGCCATCTCGATCGAGTCAACGACAGAGATATTTTACGATAACTCGGTCGCAGCTCGATCGAAACCTCGCTAACGGTGGCATCTACCGATTTTTTAACCCTTTTTAATAAATCGAAGCAAAAATTAATATTTATTTTTTAACATTTTTGGTGAGTCAGATAGCGGTTTCGCCCTCGAGACTCCTGTTTTAATAAAAGTAAAGCAAAGCTCGGACGAGACGCCGGAAACCTCGATCCTCAATATCGCCGTCGAAACATGAGATTTGGTGTGAGCGAGCATTTTTTCGATAGGGCGATCGAGGGAGCGTCTGCTGTCGATTTTTGCCTGGAACTGGTAACGAATTGTTGCTGTTAGTTGTTGATGCCACGCCATTCTCGATTTGCGGTGTACCTGGGTGGACTACTCGGGTGTTTGTCTGCGGGAGTTTTCCTCGCTTCCCTCTCGAGTCTCGTATCTCGAGCGTGTTATTCTCCCGAAACCCCTTTGGGACAAGTCTGTCGCGGTCAAGTTCCCGATGGGATTCCCGAACCGGTTTTAGCCAATATGGGGGCGCTAGCGTACCGTACCATCGCGGAGGTGATGGAACGCAACCACGATCGACCCCAAAGCCTCGACGACACGCAAAAAGCATATCTACGTCCCTATTTCGGCGATTTAGTCGATCGCGTTCGCATCGTTTACGACGCCCAACTCATGGATAACTGGGTGGGGGCGAACCTGCGAATCGATCTCGGCTACTCTAACGCCCAAGTTTACGGATATCGCATTTACGTCAACGAATCTTACCGCCCCGACAATCTCGAACAAATTACCCTACTCGCCCACGAACTAATTCACGTGCGCCAGTCGGAAGAGTTAGGAGGGTTGGGCGAGTTTGGCTATCAATATTTTCTCGAATACAAACGAGCCGATCGCGTCTACGAAAACAACATTTTCGAGAAAGAAGCCTTCGCTTTCGAGAAGCGTTTTACCCATTGGCTTCAGCATAACCGAGAGCATCGGGAGATGAGGCGGTGAGGGGATGAGGAGGTGAGGGGATGAGAATGTCAGCTTGTCTGACTTTTTCCGTTTTTTTTGTAAAGAGTTATTACAAGATCCGAGCATCGCCGTAAAATTGGGTGAGATTCCACCGAGAGATAAATGAAGGGTTGGCATCTCATTCAATATGGTTACGGGTTATCCGCTTCCGACGGCGATCGAAATTTCTGACGATTGGATTTGTCCCGATATTCGCCCCTATTGGCAACTGTCGCAACTCAAACAGGAGAATCGCGTGCTGTTGCGCTCTCGCGTTACGACGGCGCGATATCAGTTTTCGGGGACTGAAGGCTATGGGTTGCGATACTTCGTTGGGAAATACAGCGTGGCTGAGGTGCAACGCCGCTGTCAGCGAGAGTTTACGGTGATCGACGCGCAACTCGTGACGGGATTGATTCAAAAACTGGTGGAATTGGGGGTGTTAGCTCTCGATTCTCCCAATTCGCCAGCGCCGTCTAAGGCTTCTCCTCGTTTTAAGGCGGGGGTGGAATGGGTGGAAAATCCCGATGGGTACTGGGTGTTACGAAACCCGATCGATCTCACCTATTTACAAGTGTCCGCCGCCGATAAAACCGCCATCGATGCTAAGTTGGGGGGCGCAACGACAACGGACACCGCCATCGATCCTCAACAATGGCGCAAACTCCTGCAACTGCTGGCGGCGACGGGAATGCTGGAGGGGACTGAACCTCAAAAACGCAAACGGGGTAAATTCAACCCCATGCAGTTGCTCTTTTTCCGGGTTCCGCTGCTGAACCCCGATAACTGGCTGACGCGACATATCGATCGATTGCGCTGGTTGTGGACGGGGGGATTTGGCTGGAGTTTGACGTCGTTTCTCGTGGCGTCGCTGGTGATGGGTTTGTCGCAACAAGGGGAAATTCTCGATATCGGAACGCAACTGTGGAAGACGCAAGGGGGAAGTTTGATGCTTCCCTTTGTGCTGTTGGCGTTGGCGGTGGTGTCGGTTCACGAACTCGGTCACGCTTTTACTCTCAAGCATTACGGCGGCGTGGTTCCGGAAATGGGACTGCTGTTTATGTGCTTGTTTCCTGCGGCGTATACGAACACGACTGATTCTTATTGTTTGTCGCGGTGGCAGCGAATTCAAGTGGTGGGGGTGGGGGTTTTGACGCAAATTTCCATCGCTGCGATCGCTCTTTGGACTTGGAACCTCTCGGTTGAGGGAAGTTGGCTGTACACCGCTAGTTATTTGTTGATGGCGTCGTCGCTGTTTACTGTGGCGCTCAACCTCAATCCTCTGGCGAAGTTCGACGGCTATCATTTGGCGGTGGCGACGACGGGAATTAATAATCTTCGCAGTCGATCGTTTGGCTTTTATAAAAATTTGCTGCAAGGAAAGCCGATTCGCGAAACTTCCCGCGATCGCAAAATTTTGGCGATTTATGCTCCGTTGAGCTTGGTCTATATCTGTAGCGTTTTTGGCTTTCTGTTTCTCCGTCTGATGGGGTGGACGCTGACCAATATTCCTGCGATCGCTCTGTTTCTGGTGGAACTTTGGGCGATTTACTACATTTTCGCCCCGGAGGATTGATTGGGTTTCCCAAATTTTTTACCTAAATTATTCACCACACCAGACGCAGAGAACACAGAGGTTTTTGGAGGAAGTTGTATTTAAGTCCTATTACCGTCGATTTTGTTACTGTCGTTTTTAGCATCTACCCATGAACCCACAACCTCAGCCGAACTCTCCGTTAAAAGTGGTTCCGCCCCAGGGAACTGCTGCGACACCGCCGCAATCGGACGCGCCGATACAACCGCCAACGCAACCCGCCCCGCAACCCACACCGCAACCGAGTTCAGAGACGGCGGCGGCGGAGTCGAAGGGAAGCCTCAACCGTTGGGAGATCGCGGGGGTTTTGGTGGTTGGCGTGGGGGCGTTGGGCTTGATTCCGCTTCCGAATTATGTGACGGGAGAAGCGAAAATCGATTCTCGCCCTGGGGAACGTCAAGCAGTGACGACGGTTGAATCGGGTATTGTGGATGTGCGAGTGCGTCATAACGATCGCGTCCAATCGGGAGATATTCTCGCGACGATCGACAATCTGAGGTTAGAAGATCGCATCGCAGAGGTGCAACGATCGATCGAACAGGAAGAATCGGCGTTACAAATCGCCGAACGGGAGTTAATTATCGCGCAAACTCGCTTGATGGCGGCTCAAACGGAGGAAAACAACGCTCAACGGCGACTCGATCGCGAACTCAACGATTACGACGCCGTCACTTCGGGAATGGGAGTTCCCCGAACTCGCCAGGTGGAACGGGAAATCGACGGGATACGCTACGAAATTGCTGGATATGAAAATGAGGTGGCGAGATTAGAAGGGGAAATCGCGGAAGTCCGAACGCAACAGCGATCGATTGAAAGCGAATTGGCGTTACTGAACGGGGATCTCGAGGATATCGAAGCGAGAATCCTCGGGTTGCAACCTTATATTGAAGATGGCGCGATCGCCCCACAAGGACAGTATCTCGACAATCTGGAAAACCGACAATCGGCGATTTCTCAGCAGATTATTCAAAAAGAAGGGGAACTGGAGGCGACGATCGATCGCATCGCCCAGTTAAACAGTCAGATCGATCGACAGCAAAACCTCGCCCTGCAACGCGATCGCAACATCGACGCCAACCGAGAACGCATTCAAGACCTGCGCCACCGTCTCGAAGACGAACTGATACAAGTGCGAGACGAACTCGACAGTCGCACCGCCCAGCGACAATCCGCCGAAGAAGAAGTCACCGCAGCGGCGGCGAAAGTGCAAAGTCACCAAGATGCGATCGCCTCGTTTGAAGCGGAATTAGAACGGTTAGAAGACCAACAAGGAGAATTAACCCTACGGGCGACCACTGACGGAACGGTGATTACCGCAGGTTTGGACTTGCGCGACGGGACGCGCATGGAAGCCGGGGAAACCCTTCTCGAAATCGTCGATTTAGGAGAACTCGAAGCCCGCGTCCAAATCGCCCAAGGGGACAAAAATCTGGTGAGTCAGGGTCAACTGGGACGGTTCCAAACGGAGAACCAAGGAAACACCCAATACAGGGCGGAAGTCTCCGAAATCGGCCCGAGTATCGATTCCGATACCCCCGGTGCGAAACCCGTGTTAGAAGTGACGTTACTCCTCGATAACGACGACGGCTTTCTTTTACCCGGTCAAACTGGCCACGTCCACATCCGCACGGTCGATCGCAACCTCTATCAAAAGATGCAACACCAGTTTGGCAAACTTTTCGATATCTCCCGTTACGTTCCCTGGATGGGAGAGGGAACAGGGAACAGCCAACAGTGAAAAGTTTTCGTAGGGTGCGTGACTTGAAAAACCGGGTGTGAATCCTTAGACCGAGAAATCGTCACGCACCGACACCCCATCATCCCACCATCCCATCACCTCATCACCCCATCATCCCCTCTCCTCAATGCAAAAGGGGGAAACATACGGTTACCGTCGTTCCGCGATCGACCTCGCTTTCAATGGAAATATCGCCGCCGTGGTTGCGGACGATCGCCTGGGCGATGGCCAGTCCTAATCCCGACCCAGCGGGGTGGGAGGCGTCATGAGACCGGGCGGGATCGACCCGGTAGAAGCGATCGAAAACATGGGGGAGGGCGTCGGGAGGAATTCCGATTCCGGTGTCGCGGATTTGCACTTGTAACGCCGACCCCTGTTTGGTGGTGACGTATTTTAAACTGGCGGTGACGGTTCCGCCGGGGGGCGTGTAGAGAATAGCGTTTCCGAGTACGTTGGTTAACAGACGCACCAGGCGATCGCGATCGCCGTAGAGACTAAAGGTCGCGTCCGGTTGCGAAGGCGGTTCGACGATATCCACCTGTAACTCTACCTGTTTGTCGATGGCGATCGCTTCTTGTTCTTCGATGGCTTCGATTAATACCGCTTCGAGAGATATGGCCGCTTTCTGAGATTTCGCCATTCCGCTATCCTGTCGCGTCAGGAACAGCAAATCGTCTACGAGACGCCCCAACCGACGAGTGAGTCGTTCGATGACTTGTAACTGTTGGAAACAAGACCCGTCCGCCATGTCGGGGTCTGCTAAGGCCGCTTGAACGTTGGTTTGAATGCTGGCGAGGGGACTGCGGAGTTCGTGGGAGGCGTCGGCGGTAAACTGTTTGAGGTGTTGGTAGGACTCGCGAACGGGATTCATGGCTAGTCCTGACAGCCACCAGCCAATGGCGGCCACAGACGTTACCATGACCACGAATCCGAAACTGAGGTCAATGACGAAATCTCGGCTGGGTTTGCTGATTTCAAACCAGGGGTGACTGACGCGCAGGTAGCCCAAGGGTTGGCGATCGATCTTAATCAGTTTGGTAATTTGACGCAGTACGGGACGGCTTTCTGGGGCGAGTTTGTTGGGAAGATACACCGTCTGCGGCGTCGCGGTGGGACTCAGGGGAACCTCTAGGGGTTCGGAGAGGGTAGACCATAGTAATTCGCCGCTGGGACTGAACCATTCGAGGTCGATGCGGTCTTCTTCTAGGGAACTGGCGTTATTGCGAACGCTGCGTTCGATGTCGAGTTGGAAGGGTTGGTGTTGTTGGGTTTCGATCGAGATCGATCGCGACACCACTTCCACCACGTGCTTGAGGGTGTCGTCTACGCGATCGATCAGGGTCGATCGCACGTAGAGATAGACCGTTGTGGCAAAGACTAACAGTAAAATTGCCGTGACGGTGGTATACCAGATGGCGAGGCGGCGTCGCGTGGCTTGGAACATGAAGCACAAATCGATCGTCGGGGTCGCTAAAGCAGTGTAACGCAAGCTATCCGTCCCCTTTGAAGACGGCTTTTGTTACGGCGATCGCTTTGAGTTCAAACTTTTACCCTCTCTCTGGCGAGTGAGTCTCCGAAATGCCCCCGAAGCAACGCGAAGAATCTGGACGTTCGAGAAGAGGTGGGTTAGCATACCGTTGAGAGATGTTTCTAACAAAAGGAGCCGATTAAGACTGCTCTACAAAAGGCGCGATTTTCAGTCAAGTCTCGGACTTTCTTCTGGGTCTTCGCTTCGTGCTGCAATCGGTTTGAAACCATCGCGTTTTCTCGGTTTTTTCTCTACAGCCTTCCCCAGGTAAGTCTAGGGGCTGATGGGGAGCGATCGCCTGAGATAGACGAGATTAGACGAAAAGTCAGTTGGCGAGAAACAGACTTCGAGAATTATTCCGGAATTGACGAGTTAGATTGTGTAAAAAACGATGGCGGTTTTTCTCTACCAATCGGAGGATTTTTTGAGGTTTTTTAAGGATTATAATTAGTTTGTATAGCGCGAACGAGAACGCAAATTTGAAAGTTTAAGTCTCTTGTTTGCGGCGCTGCTGTGCGATCGCTTCAGCCATCTCTACCGCAATCTCACGTAGGTCGTTTGACTTTTTGTAATTCCCTTTCCTGAAAAAGACTGCCGTAGAATTACTTTGAGTCACAGTAAGATCTAGTGTTGTCAGGACTTCAATCAGTCCAAAAAACATAACCTTAATCTGCTTAATATTTTGTAATCCCAACCCAAGCGCGATCGAAATTCTTGTTGTGGGTCGTTGACAATTGCGCTTAAAAGTAGTTGGGATCGACTTTTCAAGGGAAATTTTCCCAAAAGCCCGGTTACAGGATAGTGATGTAAATCACAACTGAACGGCGATCTCGATCGATTCCGATTCGTTGCAAATTCTTCACCACTTGACAAGCAGTCGTCATCGCTTTTAAAAAAGGTTATGATAAAGTTAAGGATAAAAAAACGCCTTCTAATTTTTTGCTCCTTTATCAAGAGGTTATGACGATGGATCGTCACCAATTTCTATACCCTCACGCTCCCTATCACGGAACAGTTGCCCCGGAACATCCGGAAGTTTTGCTGTTCGATGCAAACCTGCAAGAATTTGCCCAACGAGTGGGTTATATAAGCAGCCTAGAAACTGGCGGTAAATTATCGCCGGAAGAAGCCTACACCGAACTGAAAGCCCTTTGGAAAAAACTCAAACAATCCAGTAAAGAGCTAGGAATCGCCAGCCAAGGGGACTCGACGTAATCGCGACGGTCAAATTCACCCCAACCTCCAATGCGCTAAAATGCCAAAGCAAGTTTGCTGTTAGAGGCCTGTTCGCCGTTGACCGTATCGATCGCCCAAGACGCCATCGAACTGCTCCTGGATCTCGCCGAACGAGGAGAGATCGACCCCTGGGACGTGCGGGTGGTCGATGTCATCGATCGACATTTGAGCCAACTGGCTCCCACAGGGGTCAGTAACGGTCGCTCCCCTTACGAAGCGGATTTGTCCCGTTCCGGACAAGCGTTTCTCTACGCCTCAATGCTGCTGTTACTGAAAGCGGATACCCTAGTCAGGGCGTCCGAACTGCTCGAGGAAGAGGGCGCCGAAGATCCAGAAGAAGCCGACTGGCTGGAGATGGGCGATTCCGAACAGCTATCCCTTCCCCTGCGCCTAGAAAACCAACTGCGTCGCCGCGCCGTCGCCCCACCCCCGCGCACGCGACCGGTTACACTGCAAGAAATGATCGATCGCGTACAGTCGATCGCCAAAGAACTCGAAGACAACCCGATTCCCCAACGAAGCCGTCGGCGGTTGCAATCCTCCAAACGCCAAGCGGCGCGAGAAATTAGCCAACTGGCGCACCAAGAAAACCTCACCGAAACCGCCGCTGAAATCGAAAAATTTCTGCTACAAAACTGGGAGGAGATTTCCCAAGGGCGAGAATGGGTAGCGTTCGATCGCCTCCTCGACTGTTGGACGCCCAATTCCGATGCTGGAGGAGACTTCGCCCACCATCAAGTGGCCGTATTTTGGGCGTTACTCCTGCTGTCGTCCCAATCAAAAGTAGAACTGTCCCAAGACATTTTTTACCAAGATTTAAAAATTCGGGCGATCGCCGACCCCACCGCTTAAAACAACCACGGTGTTTCGCCCCGTTCGATCGCGCCATCTTTGCGCCCGATCGGTCTGTTTTCCCCGAATCTGTATCGTATCGTATAGTGGGAAAGTCCATCGTCTTCGAGCCATCGAAGCGAGCGTTAGCCGATCGAGCGGCTCGAATTCCCAAGACAGCGTTCGTCTCGCGTCACCGTGGTACCGCAGCGAAGCGATCGGGTTGAGAAGATCCAGCAAAATCCAAGTAGACTCAGGATCTCAAGAGATATATTCCCATGAAAGCGATGATTTTGGCAGCGGGGAAAGGAACCCGCGTGCGCCCCATCACCTACACGATTCCCAAACCCATGATTCCCATCCTGCAAAAGCCAGTGATGGAGTTCCTCGTCGAACTATTGCGCCAACATGGTTTCGACGAAATTATGGTCAACGTCAGCCACCTGGCCGACGAAATCGAAAACTATTTCCGCGACGGTCAGCGATTCGGCGTTCAAATCGGCTATTCCTTTGAAGGAAAAATCGCCGACGGCGAACTCATCGGAAAAGCAATGGGTTCGGCTGGGGGAATGAAGCGCATTCAAGACTTTTACCCCTTCTTCGACGATACCTTCGTGGTGCTGTGCGGCGACGCCTTAATCGACCTCGACATCACTTCCGCCATCGAATGGCACCGCAAAAAAGGGGCGATCGCAACCGTCATTCTCAAACCCGTTCCCAAAGACGAAGTATCCAGTTACGGCGTCGTCGTCACCGACGAAGAGGGCCGTATCAAAACGTTTCAGGAAAAGCCGTCCGTCGACGAAGCCCTCAGCAACGACATCAACACCGGAATTTACATTTTCGAGCCAGAAGTCCTCGATTACATCCCCTCTGGCGTCGAATACGACATCGGCGGCGACCTGTTCCCGAAACTGGTGGAAATGGGAGCGCCCTTTTACGGATTGAGCATGAATTTCCAATGGGTGGACATCGGACGCGTTCCCGACTACTGGAAAGCCATCCGCAGCGTCCTGCGAGGAGAAGTCAAAAACGTAGGAATTCCCGGCCGGGAAGTGGCACCGGGAGTCTATACCGGGTTGAACGTGGTCGTCAACTGGGACAAAGTAGACATCCAAGGCCCCGTGTACATCGGCTCTATGACCCGCATCGAAGACGGGGTGAAAATCGTCGGACCGAGCATGATCGGCCCCAGTTGTTGCATCGGTAGCAACGCCACGGTCGATAACAGTGTAATTTTCGAGTATTCTCGTTTGGGACGAGGAATTCGCTTGGTCGATAAATTGGTGTTCGGTCGCTACTGCGTCGATCGCTTGGGAAATGCCATCGACGTACAAGCAGCAGCCCTCGATTGGCTGATTACCGACGCGCGACAAGATCCCCCCTCTCGGGTTCCCCGCGAACACCAGGCCATCGCCGAACTTCTCGGTGGTGACGGCAACGCCCTCATTTCCGAAGACGATTAACGATAAACGCGATGACACCGAACAGCCCGACGATCGCCCCCTATGGCACCTGGAAATCTCCCATTACCTCCGACCTCATCGTGTCGGGAAGCATCCGATTGGGAGGACTGGCCTTCGACGGAGACGATATTTACTGGGTCGAAGGCCGTCCCTCTGAAGGCGGCCGCAACGTCTTAGTCCGCCGCCAACCGGACGGGACGACGGCGGACGTGACCCCGCAAGACTACAACGTTCGCAGTCGCGTCCACGAGTACGGGGGCGGGTCGTTCGTTGTCGCGGGTGGCGTCGCGTTCTTCTCGAATTTCAGCGACGGACGCATCTACCGTCAACCCTTGGGGGAAACCCCAGAACCCCTGACCCCAGAGGGGGCGTTTCGCTATGCGGATTTCGTCGTTGACAGACCCCGACAACGCCTGTTGTGCGTTCGGGAAGACCACAGCGGCGAGGGAGAACCGGAAAATACCCTCGTGGCGGTGGGGTTTGATGGGTCTGTAGAGGTGTTGGTCTCGGGAAGCGATTTCTTCGCCTCGCCCGCTTTGAGTCCCGATGGAACGCGACTGGCTTGGTTGAGTTGGAACCATCCCAATATGCCCTGGGACGGGACTCAGTTGTGGTTGGCGGACTTCGACGATAACGGTCGGTTAGGCGAGGCGAAGCTCGTCACGGGCGGTGCGAACGAGTCGGTATTTCAGCCCCAGTGGTCCCCCAACGGAACGCTGTATTTCGCCAGCGATCGAGCCAGTTGGTGGAATCTGTACCGTCTGGGTAAGGCGGACGTGGAACCGTTGTTTCCCCTCAACGCGGAGTTTGCGACGCCGCAGTGGGTGTTCGGTATGTCCACTTATGCGTTTTTAGGGTCGGACCGCCTCATCTGCACCTACACGCAACAGGGAATGTGGCAGATGGCGACGCTGAACTTGGGGACGAAACGCTTGCAAAATCTGGAAACGCCTTATACGCAGATTTCTTCGGTGAAGGGAAGAGGCGATCGAGTGGCGTTTTTGGGAAGTTCGCCGACGGAATCCAGTGGGTTGGTGTTGATGGATGTCGATCGCGACGACCTGCAGATTTTGCGGCGATCGACCGCGTTGGACGTCGATCCCGCCTATCTCTCGAAGCCGGAACCCATCGAATTTCCCACGGAAAACGGCTTGACGGCTTACGGCTTTTTCTATCCCCCCACGAACCCCGACTATCAAGCGCCAGATGGGGAGAAACCGCCCCTGTTGGTGAAAAGCCACGGCGGTCCGACGGCTAGCACTTCGACGGGACTGCGGTTGTCGATTCAGTATTGGACGAGTCGCGGGTTCGGCTTTCTGGATGTGAACTACGGCGGAAGTACGGGATACGGTCGGGATTACCGCCAACGCCTCGATGGAAATTGGGGAATTGTGGACGTGGACGATTGCGCCAACGGTGCGAAGTATTTAGCCGATCGCGGTTGGGTGGACGGCGATCGCTTGGCGATTACGGGGGGAAGTGCGGGGGGCTATACCACCCTTTGCGCCCTGACCTTCCGCGATACGTTTAAAGCGGGGGCGAGTTATTACGGTGTCAGCGATTTGGAAGCGTTGGCGACGGATACTCATAAGTTCGAGTCTCGCTATCTCGATCGATTGGTGGGACCCTATCCCGAACGCAAGGACATTTACGAGGCGCGATCGCCGATTCATTTTACCGATCGACTTTCTTGTCCGGTTATTTTCTTCCAAGGCTTAGAAGATAAAGTCGTTCCGCCGAATCAAGCCGAACGCATGGTGAATGCGTTGCGACAGAAAGGTTTACCCGTGGCTTACGTTCCTTTTGAGGGGGAACAACACGGGTTTCGCCAAGCGGAGAATATTAAACGCGCTTTGGATGCGGAGTTTTACTTCTATTCGCGCGTGTTCGGCTACGAACCGGCCGAGGCGATCGATCCGGTGGAGATTGAAAATTTAGACGACGGGTAAGAAAAGATAGGGAAAGAAAAGGGCGATCGCGTGGGCGTTCGTCCTCATGGGGACTAACCCACTTTCGCCGCCCCACAAACCACGCGGAACCCCACGTTATAACTGCGAAACTCGGGGCTGTAGTGAATTCGCGTCGCGGAACGACAGTAACCGGGGAAGAACATCCACGACCCACCCCGTAACGGCCGCGAAGTTTCGTCGCAGGGGCGCCGTCGGTGCTGTGATGCCACGTATCCGCGCACCATTCCCAAACGTTTCCTACCATGTCGTACAGTCCGAAGGGGTTGGGTAGGAAACTCCCCACGACGGTAGTACGACCCCGAAACCGACCCAGGCGCGTGTTTCCTTGACATCCTCACCGCCCTAGAAGGGCGATGATTCCTGCTCTAGAGCAGTTACTGGTTCAGCCACACCACTTACTGACTCAGGTTTCCCTTTATCAGCAGAGGTGGAAGTCTCCCCAGTCGTTCCCTCTTTCGAGGCAGTTTCCCAATGCCCTTGGGTACTGTTCGAGCCTTCCCTCTTACCACACGAATTACCGGGTAAAGTCGCCCGAGAAGGGCGAGGCTTTAAACCCAGATTTTCGGTAAGGTGTAAAAAACGGAAATTTAAACCTGTGAAATTTAAACCTGTGAAATTTAAACCTGTGAAATTTAAACCTGTGAAATTTAAACCTGTGAAATTCGGGGATTTCGATCCGATCGACCTTCGATAGGTAAAACTACTGAATGGCAATCGCGCTCTATCTTATCTCGAAACGTTACTTTTTGTAGCAGTTTGCGTAAAATGTCACCCTTGATGCTCTATTATTTTTTAACTTCTATTTATTAGTTTAGCAATTTAATAAAAATACAAAATTAAAATTCTTACAGAACAAAAAGTTTGTTATTTATCGGTAAATCGCTCAAAAGTATTAAAAGTAAATCAAGGGGCGATCGCCTCTCTGAATTTTCCCAATGCCTAACCGGCGAAAGAGGACGATCGCCCCAGGGTGGAAATAGCCTAGAGCTGTTGTCCCAACGCAATCTCACCATGTCCGACCCCTTTCTACTCAGCCGTATTCTCCTGAAATTCGATCGAGACGCCGACGACGACCTCATTGGCGAACTCTCCGCCGTAGCCAAAACCCCCGACGGTAGCCTTTGGCTGGGGTCTGACGAACTCACCTCGATCGAACGGCTTTCCCCCCTCGAACCGGGAGTCTACGGCGCACACCAACTGTTTCGCATCCAAGAATTTGTCGAACTCATCGACGACTCAGAAATCGACATCGAAGGCATGGACTACGCCGACGGCTATCTTTGGATTGTGGGGTCTCACAGCTTCAAACGCAAGAAACCCAAAGGCACAAAAACCGAAAAAGACCTCGAACGGCTTTCCGAAATCAAACGAGACGCCAATCGCAACCTACTCGTCCGCATTCCCGTTCTCAACGGCCAACCCGTCCAATCCTGCGCCACCTCCGACGACGCAGGCGATCGCCGGTTTGCAGCAGCTTTAACCCGAACCGAAGCCAGCAACCTATTACTCGACGCCTTAAAAAAAGACGACCATCTCGGGCCGTTTGTGGAAATGCAACTGCCCTCAAAAGATAACGGATTGGACATCGAAGGCTTGGCCGTGCGGGGCGATCGCATCTTTCTCGGCTTGCGGGGGCCAGTGTTGCGCGGTTGGTCGATCGTCATAGAAATCCAAGTCGAAGCCTCCGAAACCGGTCAGTTGACCCTAAAGAAATTAGACGACGGCCGCCGTTACCGCAAGCATTTCGTCGATATCAACGGATTGGGAATTCGCGAACTCTGCTTTCACGGCGACGATTTAATCGTCCTGGGCGGCCCCACAATGGCTTTAGAAGGGACGATGCAGGTGTTTCGCCTCAAAGACGTATTAGAGCGCGATCGCGATACCCTTTGGGACGAAGAATCGGGAGTTTTGAAACTCCTCTTCAACCTTCCCTTTACCATCGGGGCAGACCACGCCGAAGGCTTGACCCTATTTCCCTGTTTCGAGGAAGACGGGTTGATGGTGGTGTACGATTCCCCCCATCCCGAACGGCGTCCGAGCGATCGATCCATTTTCGCCGATGTCTTCCGGCTGCCAAAGTGAACAGTTTACCAGAAATTTTGGGTCTAAAGCCTCGCCCTTTCAGGGCGACTCTGCTATA
>NZ_JBNGCO010000049.1:0-33876 GCF_049974805.1 Baaleninema sp. | reverse complement strand
ATTCAGAGAAAGCCGTCCTAGAAGGACGGGGCTTGAATCCCATTATTTTCGGTCAGGGAAATCACGCTTGCGACTCCCTACGTTTACCGTAAACGATTTCAATCCCGTTCTCGTAACGGGAAAAAATGACAAACGGGCCCTTGACCGCCTCCGATGGCGAGGGCGTGATGCAAGGCGCGAGTGAGGTAGGTTTTGGCGTCGCGCACGGCGGTTAACGGCGGTTTCCCGAGGGCGAGGTTGGCGGCGGTTCCGGCGGAGAGGGTGCAACCTGTTCCGTGGGTATGCGGGGTTTCGACGGTTTCGGTTTGCAGGATTTCGAGTTGGTCGCCGTCGAACCATACATCGAGACCTCGTAATTCTCCTTGCATTCCGCCGCCTTTAATCAGAACTGCCCGAGGTCCGAGTCGGTGAATGCGTTCGGCGGCGGTTTTCATGTCGTCGAGGCTGTTGACCGCTTGTTGGGCGAGAATTTGGGCTTCGTAGCGGTTGGGGGTGAGAATTGCCGCTTGGGGAATTATGCGATCGATCAGGGTGGCGATCGCTCGGTCGTCGATGAGTTGCGCTCCTGTCCGCGACACCATGACCGGATCGACGACGAGGCGATCGATCCCGAACTGTTCGATCGCCTCCGCGACCGCCGACATAATGTCCGCGTTTAATAACATTCCCGTTTTCGCCCCATCCACGCCCATATCCTTGACAACGGCATCAATTTGTGCTAATACCGCGTCGGGCGGTAACGCCTCCACCTGATCGACGCCGAGGGTATTCTGAGCCGTCACGCAGGTGAGGGCGCTGGTTCCGTGAACGGCGTGAAAGGCGAAAGTCCGTAAATCCGCTTGAATTCCCGCGCCGCCCCCACTGTCCGAACCCGCGATGGTGAGCGCGACGGGGACGCGATCGAAGGTCATTATCCCAAAAGACAGCGTAACAGCAACCTATTCCCGATTCCGACGGCGTTGTAAAAACTCGGGAATATCCAAACCGCCAGGAATCCCGAAACGGGGTTGCGGGGATTGCGGTTCCGGGGCGGGAGCGGGGGCGGGGGTCTGGGGTTGCGTAAAGTCCCGTCTTGGCGGCTGCGCTTGTGCCGCACGGCCTCCGATGGTGTCTTGCACTTCGGCGGAAAATCCGGTGGCGATGACCGTCATCTTCACCTCGCCCTGCATTCGATCGTCGAGAACCGCCCCAAAAATAATGTTGGCATTGGGATCGACCACCTCGTAAATTGTCTCGGCGGCGGCGGTGACTTCGTGCAAGGTCATATCCGTTCCGCCCGTGATGTTGAACACCACCCCTTTCGCCCCTTCGATGGAGGCTTCTAGCAACGGCGAGGAAATAGCGGCCGAAGCGGCTTCTCGGGCGCGGGACTTGCCCGATCCCTGACCGATTCCCATCATGGCCGAACCCGCATCGGCCATAACGGCGCGAATATCGGCGAAGTCCACGTTCACCAAACCGGGGATAGTAATAATGTCGGAAATCCCTTGAACCCCTTGGCGAAGAATCTCGTCGGCGTAGCGGAAGGCTTCTTGTACTGGGGTTTGTTCGGGAATCACCGCCAATAGCTTGTCGTTGGGAATGACGATGAGGGTATCCACCCGGCTTTGTAAGGCTTCGATACCCTGTTTGGCTTGTTCGGAGCGTCGGCGTCCTTCAAACATAAAGGGTCGCGTGACGATACCCACCGTCAACGCCCCGGCTTCCTTGGCCATTTCCGCGACGATCGGCGCGGCACCGGTTCCCGTTCCGCCCCCCATTCCGGCGGTGATAAACACCAAATCCGAACCTTCGAGGGCGGCCATCAGTTCGTCTCGGCATTCTTCGGCGGCTTTTTGGCCGATGGCGGGGTTTCCGCCTGCCCCCAAACCGCGCGTGAGTTTCTGCCCGATTTGCAGGCGTCGGGGTGCAGCGGAACTGACGAGGGACTGGGCATCGGTGTTCACCGCCCAAAATTCGATATTGGACATTTCTGCGGCGATCATGCGGTTGACGGCGTTTCCGCCGCCGCCACCGACGCCGATCACTTTAATTTTCGCCACACTACTCGGCAGAATATTCCCGAAGGCGGATTCCTCGTCGGGGGTGCGGCGTTCGTCCGTTCGATCTCCGTACAACCCCGCGTTGCCAAAAGGATTCGTGTTGTCTGCGGCGACGGGAAAGTTTGCCGAACCTTCTGATGGGGGATTGGAGTGTGACAGCGCGAGTTGACTGTTTGGGGTCATTGGAATCGAGCGAAATCGGTGAACAAGAAGGGTCGAGATTTGGCAACTGAATGTCAACTATCAGGTAAAACGTTCCGGATGCTGACGCGATGGCGATCGAATTCGGAAATAGCGAAGGCGATCGAGACACATCGACAACCCGGTTGGCTCTGATGAGAAACGGTAAGACAACCGTTTTTCAGTGCGATCTCCCGTGTGTCAATCCGTTTGAAGTTTAACATTCCGAACGGCTCGTTTCGCCCGATCGAGCGTTTGACGGCAGAATTTTAGACCTTGTGTGTTGGCGAGAGCGAACCGTCGCTCTTTCTCCACAGATATCGATCGAACAGATCGGGGAAACTGCCGTCTCGACCGGAAGATACCTCATCATAGCAACAAGTGGCAAGTCGTCTCAAACCTCCCGCGAATGAGTCTCGAAACTCCCATTCTCAGGGCAATTCCAGGGATTCTTGCCCTCGGTTCGATCGCATCAGTTGTAAGAGGGGTTTGTCGGGATTCCGCAGGTCGATATAGGCGATTTGACTGATATCGACGGTTTCGGGTAAATTTCGCAGGCGATCGAGCGCCTCGAGGCGATCGCCAAAGCGATCGTCGAACGGTCCGAAGTGAACGGTTCCCAGTTCTCGCGTGGTTACAATAATATTGGTGGGATCGCGCCAGTCGATTTCGCTGATGTCCACCGGAGACTGTTCTAAGGCACGGTAGACCGTCGCCCAGTCGTTGCGGTAGCGATCGCTCGATCCCCAAACGCGCAACGAGGGCAGCGTCAATCGGTTGAGAATGTCGTAGTTTTCAATGGGCATCCAGAAGCCATCGGCATCCAGCAACCCCACGCGATCGCCCGGACGTGCCGTTCCGGTATTGGGTTCGACTAAATACGCCACCGCCACGGGACGCCGTTCTCGCACTCGTACCACCAAACGCGGCGGAATCAGTTCTCGCCGCACTTGGGCTTCGGCGATGGGGGTGCTGGCTTCGAGTACGTCGGCGATATGCTGGGGATCGAGATGCAGCAGGGGTTCGGGGTAGTCGATGGGGAGCGCCGTCCGAATCACCTCCTCGGACAACCACTGATTGCCTTCGATGCGAACGCGATCGGCGTCGTCAATCGTCCAGTCGGGGCGCGTCACGCCCCACACCACGCTTCCGGCTAGGGCAGACACCGCCAACAACCGCAGACTTCCTCGCAGCCGTTTCCATCCCCGCTGACGCCGCAGATGGCGGCGACGATGGCTTAGATCGCGAGCCGAAATTGAGTTAAAGGACGGATCGGCAGTCATATTTCAACGCTTTAAAATTTAGGGGCGAATACTTGAAAATTGGTGGGGGAGGGTAGGGGTTTAACCCCTTTTCTCGTACCGATTGCACCCGTTCGATGTTTAATCTTCTCACTTTATGTCTCGTGCGATCGCGCGATCTTGGCCACCATTTGCCGAGTTATTTGTTTTAAACTTTGCAATCCTGCCATCGAACCGCGAATCAGATGGAACGCCGCCCTCGGTTGACGCACAAACGCAAGGCTCAACGCCAGCGGTTTCAAGCGTCCGCTAGGGTCGATCGCTTCGGACAAGTCGGGAATGTCGCGATCGCTCCCGTCGCTGACAACTCGCACCATCGCCGCTTCGGAAAACGCCTCGAACACTGCCAGTCCTTCCATCTCTACGATATCCGCCTGGGTGGTTCGGTACAGTTGGCGTTTGTCCTCCGCCCGCACTACCGCTTTTTCAACGGTACAGGCGCGAACCTCCGGCAATTCTAAAGATAGCGAATTTATCCAGTTTGCTTCACTTGTCACCGCAGTTCCCTCGACGGTAACGCACTCGTGACAAAGTGTCGCCGTTCCCGGCGTCCACTGCGGTGACAAACTCCCCGCCAATCCCATTAGCAACACCCGCGACACCTGGGGATGTTGCGATTTCCAGGTTCTTAAAAACTGCCGTACTGGGTCGATTCCCACCGGAATCGCTACGATTAACGGAGATTTTCCTAAAGTCTGGTTTCGGGAAGGCGATCGATCGAATTCCCGCTTTACCGTCTGATATTCCACACCTTGCGGAACGAAAATCGCATCTAGGGTCATTTTCAGGGAACAGGGAACAGTTTCCATAGGGTGCCTGACCTGAAAACTCGGGTGTGAATCGGTCACGCACCGCACCTCATCCCCCTCAGTAATGCAGAAAACTTTTCGAGATTGGGGATTGACAAAATACATTAAATATGTATTTAAGTTCGAGCCAGATCTCCGGCAGCCATTTACCGATCTGAGATTTTTGAACCAACTCTTAAATCAAGGGTTTCAGGACTTTTCTGCATCTCATCACCTCATCACCTCATCACCTCATCACCTCATCACCTCATCACCTCATCATCTCATCATCTCATCATCTCATCACCTCATCACCTCGTCACCTCATCACACCGACACCCGCAACTCGGAACCGGAGGCGGTTTTCTGGACTTCGATGCGGGTTTGGAAGGCTTCTTTGAGGTGGGGAATGTGGGTGACGGCTAAAATACAGGCGAAATCGGGGGCGATGGCTTCGATGGCCGAAATCAACCGTTCGCAGCCGCGATCGTCTTGGGTCCCGAAGCCTTCGTCAACTACGAGCATCTGTAACGCCGCCCCGGAACGCTGCGCCAGTAATTTCGCTAACGCCAAGCGAATGGCGAAGTCGATGCGGAAGGCTTCCCCGCCGGAATAGGTTTCGTAAGGGCGTGTCCCTCGGGCGTCGGCGATGAAAATTTCTAGGGTTTCGATGAGTTTGACGTTTTTCTTGCTGCTTTTGCTGGCTTTTTGCGTGACGAACTGCACGTGAAGCTGGTTCGCACTCAGTCTCGACAGCAGGCGGTTGGTTTCGGCTTCGAGTTGCGGAAGGACGGTTTCGATGGTGAGGGCTTGAATGCCGTTTTTCCCGAAGGCTTGCGATAATTCTTTGTAGACCCACTGTTGGCGACGGGCGGCGTCGAGTTGTTCCTGTTGTCGATCGATCTGTTCGCGAAGGTCGGCTAAATGTTGCTGTTGTTGCTGCAACCGTCCCAGTTGGGAGAGATACTCGTTGAGGGTCGATCGACGCTCTTGAATTTCTCCCTGTAAACTGGCGATGTCCGCCGAAACGTCCGGCGTCGTCTCCAAGCGTTCTTTCGCCTCCTGTAACTGGGTTTCCAGTTGCGTCCGTTCTTGCAAACGCTCAGCTAAATTCTCTTCGAGTTCCCGTCGTTGTTGTTGCAGTCGCGGCGTTTCCTGCTGGGCGGTTTTCAACGTCTCCATTTGCGAGAGCCATGCTTGAGCCTCCCGCAATTGGGAACGGACGGTGTTGTGGGCCTCTAGGTCGTAGGCTACCTTATTTATATAGCGATCGAGATCCGCCAGTTCCCGCGCTAAGTCAGATTCGGTTTGCAACTCGACGGTTTCTTCTCGTACTCTCTGAAGTTGGGCTTGCAATTGCGGCCGTTGTTCTTCGAGTCCTTGCAGTTGTCGCCGCGCTTGCTGCATCTGGGCTTGTTGGATGTCCGCCCAGCGCAAGCGATCGACCGTTCCTCGGGCTAAGGCCAGTGCTTTTTCATCGTAGTTGAGTTCCGTGAGAGTGCGATCGATCTCCTCCAGTTCCCGGCGCGTCTCTTCTGCAAAGTTCCCCGACTCCAACACTCGGGCGATTTCAGTGCGTTCGGCCATCGCCTGTTGTAGGGTTTCCCATTCCTCTTCGCTGGCCGAGAGTTGCGCCTGAAGCTGTCCCCGTCGTTCCCGCAACGCATCGTATTCGCTCAATTGATGTTTTAAATCCCGGTATTCTTGCCGCAATACCTGAATTTCCCGCTCGGAAATGGCGATTTGCTCTTTCACCACCCAAACTTGATGTACGATCTCTTGATGTTGCTCGCGGTGTTTTTGCGAAACCAGTTCCCAGTGATGCTCGTCCAGGGGTCGATCGCACAGGGGACAGAGAGCGTCGGGAACCTGCAACATCTCGATTTTACGATCCATTTCTGACAACTGGGATTCGTAATCCCGCTGGTGGGCGTGCAACCGTTCGAGGAAACTTTTCCGTTCCAGGCCTTTCTCCTCCACCCGCTGTTGATATACTCTGACTTTTTCTAACTCTTCGATACGACTGCCCACCTCCATTAAAGATTTTTCTAACTCCGGTCGTTGGCTTTGGCGCTGTTGCAACCGTTCCTGTTGTCGTTGCAATTGTTCGAGACGGGCTTCGAGATTGGCGCGGGCGCGATCGAACTCCCCTCGAAGCTGTACCTGGCGCTGCATCAACGGTGCAGCTTCCGCGTGTCGGCGTTCCAATTCATTGAGAGTGGCTTTCGCTTGGTTCAGCTCTCGCACCCCGGCTTCCACATCCGCTTCTCGGCTTAAGGTTTGTCGAACCTCCCGTTCCGTTTGCTCCAAACTTTCTAACCTTGCAGCGAGTTGTTGTTGTTGCTGTTGCAACGTCGCCAGAGCGCGATCGCGTTCCTGTCGTACCCCTTCCCGTCGCTGGCTGGCGTCTTGATGTTGAGCGAATTTTTCCGTATAGGCGTCGTCTTGCGCCCGTAACGCCTGATATCGAGCGTATCCCCCTTGAATCTCCTCCGCGCGATCGAGCAATTGCGACAGTTCCGCCTCCCGGCGTTGCAGGCGATCGCGATCGATCTGCTTTCGTTCCACTTCCCGCGTCAAACTCTCGAATTGCTGGCCGTACCAATTTAACTGCTGTTCGAGGGTTTGACGTTGCGTTTGTTGCTGTTGCAAATCCTGCAACCGTCGCGTCGCCTCCTCTTGCTGCTGTTGCAAGCGAGCGATGTCCCTTTCCGTCGTCGAGAGATCTCGGCTAATAGCTTCTTCGGCGTGAAGTTGCACCTCCAAACTCGCCAAACTTTGTTCGAGAACCTCCTGTTGACCCTTCGCGTGTTTAGAAATATCCTTAGCTTTTTCCGCCAATTGGTCGTATCGATCGAGTTTCAGTAAATTCGCTAAAACCTGCTTGCGCTCTCGCGGCTTTTTCATCATAAACTCGTCCGCATGTCCCTGACGCAAATACGCCGAACACACAAACGTATCATAATCGAGTTTAATGGTATCGAGGATTTTCTGCTGCGTCGCCCGCACGCCCTTGGCCGTAATCGGGCGAAAGCCTTGCGGCGTCTCCAATTGAAACTCCAAGGCGCTGGACTGTCCGCGACGGCGACGGCGTTCGACCCGAAACACCTGATTTTGACATTGAAACGTGAACGCCACCCGCACTTCCTTTTCCCCGACGCGAATCGTATCGTCTTCAGTTCCCGCCCGACTTTTTCCCCATACCGACCAGGCCATGGCTTCGAGAAGCGACGATTTTCCCGCGCCGTTTTCGCCACAAATACAAGCCGTGTGCAATCCGCGAAAATCCAAAGTCGCGTCGCGATAGCTAAAGAAATTTTGTAGCGTCAGTTCGATCGGTATCATGTGGGTCGGTCAGACTCGCGTTAAAAAACCCGAAATTGGCTTCGATATTGGAGTGGGTTTTCGATATTTTAACTCGCGATCGCAAGAAAAACAGAACTTTCAAAAAAAAACGATCGACCGCCTTCAAAATTATCCCCGCTGATTTCTCGGCTGTCGGCGTCTCCCATCACTAGACTCAAAACGCTTTCTCTGGGGTGCTTCACCAAAAATCCCCCCGGCCGTACAATACAGTCAACCTCTCAGGTTCTCGATCGAACGCGAGGACAGGATCGATCGAGACCGCCGCAACAGTTTCCCCGACCATGAACACCACTTCGATTCGATTTTTGCAACATCAAGCAGCGTCCTTGCTGCTGTATCGATCGGTGTTAACCGACGACATTGGAACGGCGTTTCTGACGCTACTGGACGCCCTCTATCACTACGACAAACCCGCCGCCTGTCTCTCCGCTTACGGCGCTTGGTTTCGGGCTTTAGTCTCAGCCGGGAAAAGCTGGCAAGATTACCTGATCGATCGCATTCTTCTCGACGATAACCCCTTCTCCCGGCGCGTCCAAAAGCAACCTCTCGACCAACTTTCCCCCACCCTCATCGCCGCCGCCCAACAGGACTTACAAGCCTTACAACATCTCTACGACTGCGGCGGCGATACCCTCAGCCATTGGGTGCGCTTAGTCGCCAAAGCCGAAAAAGCCCCCGTGGCCGTTCCCGATACCGTCGCCTCCCATCCCGTCTCACTGCACGAGTTTGATTCTTGGCCCGACGCCCTCCCGCAACTGGCTCAATACCACCGCCGCCACGGATGCGGCTTGTTCGCCCAATATCGGGCGCTGCGCTGGACCGCAGGCGGCTTACGAGGGATTTCTCACCCCGACCCGGTGCGTTTGTCGGATT
Organism: Baaleninema sp.; assembly: GCF_049974805.1. Lineage (NCBI taxonomy): Bacteria > Bacillati > Cyanobacteriota > Cyanophyceae > Oscillatoriales > Oscillatoriaceae > Baaleninema > Baaleninema sp. The sequence goes on along the minus strand of NZ_JBNGCO010000049.1, from coordinate 25,326 downwards.
TGGCGGGATACGATCGCCAAAAAGCGGCGTTGTTGGACAACGCGAAAACCCTGTTGGCAGGATATCCGACGCTGCAGGTTTTGCTGTATGGCTGTCGGGGTTCGGGGAAATCGTCGTTAGTGAAGGCGGTGGCCAACGAATTGGTCGATCGTAATTTGCGTTTAGTGGAAGTGTCCAAATCTCAATTGCGGGATTTACCCGATATTGTCGAACAGCTTCGGAAAGTGCCTCAGAAATTTATCGTATTTGTAGACGATTTGTCCTTTGAAGAAGACGACGAAGCCTTTAAAGCCTTAAAAGTGGTGTTAGAAGGAAGCGTGACGGCGCGGGCGTCTAACGTGGTGGTTTACGCCACCTCCAACCGCCGCCACTTAGTCCGAGAATTTTTTGAAGACCGCCCGAAACCTCGCGACGCCGGAGAAGTTCACGCTTGGGATACCGTACAGGAAAAACTCTCCTTTAGCGATCGCTTCGGGCTGCACTTGACCTTTGAAAGCGCCAGCCAAGACCGCTATCTCGAAATCGTGCGCCATCTCGCCGGACGGGAAAAACTTCAGATTTCCTTAGAAGAACTCGACGCCCGGGCGTTGCAATGGGCGACCCAACACAACGGACGTTCCGGACGGACAGCGCGACAGTTCGTCGATTTTCTCAAAGCCGAGTTAGCCGCCGCTCCTCCTGATGTTTGGGCGTGACGGGGATCGCGATCGACGGCAGATTTCTCCAACGAAAATTGAGTAAAACGCTGCGATCGATCCCCTGGATTCCGAAAGCATTTAATATTTTCTTAAGATACTGATTGACAATGTAAAATTTTGCCGTTGGCAAAGAGTCAGCTACAATAAGCTAAAATAGAACTTAATAAAAAATCATTTTTAATTTAGATTTCTTTACATATGGAAGATTTAATTCACACGCCGGGGATCGAGCCGCGCCTGTCAAAACGGCAGCGTAGCCAGTCAAAACCCCCCTCAATTCGGGTATCACAACCCCCGCCCCTTCAGCGCGTTAACTTGGATAAATTCTTCGCGCTGTCCCGAGACATGATGTGTGCCATCAGCCCGGACAGCCACTTCAAACAACTGACAGCCGCTTGGACGAATGCCCTGGGCTATACTCGCCAAGAACTGCAATCTCGACCTTGGATGGAATGGGTTCACCCAGACGACATTCCCCAAACCCTGGAAAAAATCCACGAACTCATCATCCTCAAAGCCGAGAAAGTTTCCTTTAAAAATCGCTATCGCTGCCGCAACGGCCGGTATAAATGGCTGTCCTGGGAAGCCAACTTCGACGAGATAGGGGGAACGATTTACGCCAACGTCGGCGACCTCGGCGAACGTCCCGGCTGTAGCGTTGGCGTCCACCACGCCACCCTGGCCCAGTTCAACACCCTCGAAGAACACTTCCGCCTGCTGGTGGACGGGGTGAAGGACTACGCCATTTATATGCTCGACAAACAGGGGCGGGTCATCAGTTGGAACGCCGGCGCCGAACGTATCAACGGCTGGCGAGCTGACGAAATTATCGGCGAACCCCTCGACGTATTTTTCCCCGAAAGCAGTCGAGAGCGCCACAGCCCCGCCAAAATCCTGGCCTTTGCGGCGACGGCGGGACGGTTCGAGTTTGAAAACTGGCGCCTGCGAAAAGACGGCTCGCAATTTTGGGCTCACGTGGCCATCTCGGCCTTGCGGGACGAAGACGGCCAGCTTCTCGGCTACGCCACCATCACGCGGGATATCACTGCCAAAAAAGAACAAGAAGAAGCCCTGCAACAGGCTTACGACAACTTAGAACAACGCATCGAAGAGCGCACGGCAGAACTAACGGAAGCCAACGCGCGGCTTCGCGAGGAAATTTACATCCGTCGCGGTACCGAAGAAGCCCTGCGGGAATCGAGAGAACGCTTACAACAACAAGCCAGCGAACTAGCCAAGACCCTACGGGAACTGCAAACGACGCAAGCGCAACTCATCCAAACCGAAAAAATGTCGGGATTGGGGCAGTTGGTGGCCGGGGTCGCCCATGAAATCAACAATCCCGTGGGGTTCATCCACGGTAATCTCGAACACGCACGGTTGTACGTGCAGGATTTAGTCCGGTTGATTCAGCTATACCAACAGCACTATCCCAATCCCAACCCGGAAATTTGGCAACTCGTCGACGAAATCGACTTGGATTTCATCGTCGGCGATATTCCGAAGTTGCTGGCGTCGATGAACGCGGGAACGCAGCGGATTCATAAAATCGTGCAATCGTTGCGGCAGTTTTCCCGCCTCGACGAAGCTCAATGTAAAGAAGTCGATCTTCACGACGGCCTCGAAAGTGCGTTGCTGTTGTTGCAACATCGCTTGAAAGCCAGCGGCAAAGCGAAAACGGTCTGTTTGGAAAAAGATTACAACCTGTTACCGTTAGTCGAATGTTACGCGGGACAGTTGAACCAGGTGTTCGCCAATACGTTGGAAAACGCCATCGACGCCATGCGGGAACGGGAACACCGTCTCAACGACCCGGAGTATACGCCGCAGTTACGGGTGCGAACGCAGCATTTGGGCGATCGCGTGGCCGTAGAGATTTGCGATAACGGCATCGGCATGACGGAAAAGGTGCGATCGCGGGCATGCGATCCCTTCTTTACCACGAAACCCGTCGGTCAGGGAACGGGGTTAGGTCTCTCGACGACCTATCAAACAGTGGTGGAAAAACACGGTGGAACCCTGTCCTTCGAGTCTCAATACGGTCGAGGTACGACGTTGAGGTTGGAACTTCCGGTTCGCTTGCACGCCTCGAAACGAAACGGCGACCTCAGCGGCCGCCGTTGTGGGTAATGGATTCAGACAAACCCATTCCCATCAAAAACGAGTTTATTTATAAACGGGCATCTGACCGCTGCGAAGTCGATCGAAATAGTCGTTGAGATCCTTCGCGACGCTGTTGGACATGATAAATCCCCCCAACATATTGGGAAACGCCATCGTCAGGAAGACCATATCGGTAAAATCGATGACCGAACCCAAATTCACCACCGACCCGATAAAGACGCAGACAACGAAGATCGCACGATAGACTTGCATTTGCCGCTGGCCGAATAAATAAGTCCAGGCTCTCTCGCCGTAGTAACTCCAAGAAATCATCGTGGAAAAGGCGAACAGAAACACGGCGATCGAGAGAATAATGGGAAACCACCCGATAACGCTGGCAAAGGCTTCGGTCGTCAACTCCACACCCTGAAGGTTTGTATCCTGGTAGACCCCCGTAATCACCACCACCAACGCGGTCATGTTGCAAACGATCACCGTATCGATAAAGGGTTCGAGTAACGCCACGATGCCCTCGCGTACCGGTTCGTCAGTACGGGCGGCGGCGTGAGCGATCGCCGCCGACCCCATCCCCGCTTCGTTGGAAAACAGGGCCCGACGCACCCCCTGAACGAAGACCCCGATAAAGCCCCCTTCGATGGCTTTCGGGGTAAAGGCACCGCTGAAAATCGTGGCGACGGCGTTGGGAATTTCTCCGAGATTCGTCAACAAAATCCACAGGGCGGCAAGAACGTAAATGACGCACATCGAGGGAACCAGGGCTGAAGCGACCGACCCGATGCGTCGGATACCGCCGATGATGACCAAGGCGATGAGAAAGGCCAAAATTAACCCGAAAACCCAGCTAGGAATCGGAATCAGCGTCGAAATCGCGGCAAAGGATTGGTTGGCTTGGAACATATTGCCCCCACCCAAGGAACCGCCGAGACAGAGAATTGAGAACAGAACCGCCAAAACGTTGCCCAAGGGGGCGAGGTTGCGCTCGGCCAGTCCCCGAGAGAGGTAGTACATGGGACCGCCGGAAACATGGCCGTCTGCGTTCACGACGCGGTACTTTTGCGCCAAGGTGCATTCGACGAACTTACTGGTCATGCCGGAGAGTCCGGCGAGGGTCATCCACACGACGGCACCCGGACCGCCTACTTGGATGGCGACGGCAACTCCGGCAATGTTCCCCAGTCCGACGGTGGCGGAGAGGGCGGCGGAAAGGGCTTGAAAGTGGGTCAGTTCTCCTTCTTCCTCGGGGTCGTCGTAGTGACCGGCTACGACGAACCAGGCGTGTTTGAAGGCTCGAATGTTGATGAAATTCATGCGAACCGTGAAGAAGAGCGCCCCCAGGACTAGCCACAGGACGATGAGGGGAATGCCGCCGATGCTGAAGAAGAGTACTGGTGCCATCCAGTCGTTGACGAGACTGGCGAAAATCGCATCGATGCGATCGAGAAATCCTCCCTCGGTTGCAGCGGCTTCAGCTTGGGCGAGGGCAGCCGTGGGAACGGCCAGCAGTAGGAAAAATAAGAGCCAACGATGTTTCATAGGATCGGTTAAGAGGTCGCGATGGACGACAGACGATCGCGTTCGGGCGATCGTCCGTAAAGCGAAAGGAAGAGCGTTCGTTCCTCGCGTTCGGAGCGATATTTCGCGATCGCCTTTAAGGTGTTACGCCTTTAAAGATTTCTTCGATTTTGCCCGAAGCAGGGCAATTTGCAAAGTTGGCGTCTTATTGTTAACTCTTTGGGCATTAACTCAAGGCTCTCGGACAAGTCCAATCTTCAGGGATACCCGACGGCCATCCTCGCTTCATGGCTTCGAGACAAACACCGTGAATCGTTAACTGGCAATCGAGTAAATGAAAGCCTTCTTTGTTGGTGGTTTTGATGCCGATTTTGAGAACGGAGTCGCTTTTAAATTCGATAGTCTTGTTACATTTGACACAGACTAAATGATGGTGATGGTAGGGCTGGGGCTGGTTCAGTTCGTAGTGTTTGTGTCCTTCGGCTAATTCCAGTTCCCGCAACAGCCCCAAATGGGTCATTAATTTGAGCGATCGATAGATCGTGGAAAGACTGATTTTTTTCTTCGTCTCTTTTTCTTGCAGGCATTGATAGAGGTCTTCGGCACTGAGGTGTTCGCCTTTGGGCAGTTCTTGAAAAACTCTCAAAATTGTTTCCCGCTGGGGTGTCAGGCGCAAGCCGAGTTGATTTAATTCTGCTTTGAACGCTTCGCTATTGTAGCTATACATCGTGTATTTTTTCTTAAAAAATATGCCCTAAAGATCATAGTAATCGTCAGAATCGCTTAGTGTCAACAATTGCCCCTTAATGCAAATTGATAGCTATAAGCTTTCCTCGGAACCACCGACGAGAGCTTGGTTTGACGGCGGTTCGGGTCAGTTTCTAGGGCTGGAAATTAGGGATTCAATTGAAGATTATTGTCAAAAAAAACGAGACGCCATCTTGGGAAGATGCCGGAGGTTGGGTCGTCGATCGAGCGGCTCGAGATCGAGGCGATCGCTACCAAAAATAACCCGGCTTCACGATCGTCTGCTCTTTCTTGGGGTTGTATTCGAGTAAATATTCCCGAGCGATGGCGTCGCGGTCTCGCAACTGCTGTACCTCCGCCTCGCGAATTTCCGTATCCGTCGAGAGCAAAATGACCTGTTGGCTGGCGGCGGGGAAATACCGTTCGATGAGGTTTTGACGGTGGGAGGAATCCAAGCGTCCCAACGGCGTATCGATCGCCACCGGAAGCTGACGTTCGGAAACCCGCGCCAACCCCCACAAAAAGGCGATCGCCAGCAGTTGCTTTTCGCCAGCGGACAAGCGATGTTTGGGAACCGATTGTCCGGTGCGATCGAACAGAGACAAGGTAAAATCCTCTGCATCCACCACGACCCGATGCACCAAATTCGACTTGTGCAGCAGGTAGCGAAAACACTCCGTCACCTCAATTTCTAACTTATTGAGTTTGCGGAGGGTCAACTGGTGGCGGAACTGCGTCAAAGTTCCCTGGACTCGCTTCGACATTTGAATAATGCGATCGACATTGTGGCGATCGATATGTTCTTCCCCGTAATTTTTCAGTTCTCGCCGTGTTTTCAACAGCTTATCCTCGCACTGCTGGCGTTGGCGGCGCGTCACTTCCACCGCCACCTCTAACCGCTGGCGTTCTTCCTTAGCCAAGTTCATATTGTCGAAGAGGCGGTTGTACTCCTCCGGCGGCGCGGCGACAGCGATTTGCTGTTCGGTTCGATCGACCTTCTCTTGCAACTGGCGCAACCGTTCCCGCACCGCCTCCGCCTCAGTTTGGCAGGTCTCGAGACCTTCGAGGATTCTGTGCAACCGTTCCCGTTGGCGATCGTCGAGATCGAGCCACAATTCCATATCTTTGTCGAGTTGCGGCGTTTCCTGTTGCAAAAACGCCTGGATTTTCGCCAGTTTCGTTTTCGGAAACTTCAACAGTTCCAACTGTTCCAGTAACCGCGCGTCCCGTTCTAGCAAGGTCGATCGCAGCAAGCGATCGATCTTAAACTGTCGTTCGGCTTCTCCCTGACGTTGCGCCGCCTCCAACAACGGACGCACCATCAGCAACGGGAGCGTTCCCGAGACCCACTCCCGCAGGCGATCGCGCTGCTGTTCGACTTCACGGCGTTGTTCGTCCAATTTCTCTTCGAGGCGACTGCGTTCCCCCGCGATTTTTCCCCCTTCGGCGCGAAAGGTTTCCGTCGCGTCTCGTTCTAACCGCATGGCGCGATCGAGTTCTTTCGTCTTCGCCTTCAATTCCGCATCCAGCGCGTCGAACTCCTGCTGACAGCGTTCCAAACGCTGCTCGATTTCCTCCAACGCCTCCCGTTCTGCCGCGTCTGCAAGCTCCTTGCGCTTGCGGTTGACCAAAATTTCCAAATCCACCGCCAACCGTTCCGCCAGTTCCAACCCCAACAGCGATTGAATGGCGCTCGTCACCAACGGCGGCGGCGCGTCCAACTCCGCCAGTTCCTTCACCTGTTCGCCGTCGAAGAGAAACAGGTTAGAAATGCCCAAGGGCAGCAAATTTTCAATATACTCGTCCCAAGTTTCCGCCAACGCCGGGTCAGGCCACTCGCGATCGATAATGCCTAAACTATCCTTTCCGTCCTTGGGGTTGGCCGTCCAGGTGCGGACGATGCGATATTTGACCGGGCGATCGTCGATAATATGCTCGAACAGCAATTCTAGACGGGTCGTTTCCCCCGCAGGCGTGCGACGGTTGACACACTGAGTTAGAAAATCCCCATAACTGAGATTGCCCCGCGTGGAACACTGAGCGCGATGGCCGTAGAGCGCCAAGCGAATAGCGTCCATCAAGGTGGTTTTCCCGCCGCCGTTCATACCACCGAACAGAACGATGGGGGCCAGTTCGCCATCGTCCTTCGGACTGAGATCGATAGTCTGGCGTCCGATATAAGGTCCGAAGTTTTGCAGAACGAGTTCGAGAAATTTCACAGGTCGAGATTAACGCGCAAAAGAGCCAGGAACGAAACGTCCCTGGCGGAAGAGGGGGGTTGAAAGGGGTTAATTCGATCGTACCCTATTTCAGCGGTTTGCGGGCGATCGATTCGTTAAATTTTGGTATCGATCGATCCTCACGCACCGCCAATGTACTCACCTCCTCATCACCTCGTCTTTCCTATCCGACGAGTTCTTTCACCTTTGCCATAATGCTATCGGGGTCGATACCTTGATGGGGATACTGTTCCCACAGGCCACCGCAACCTTCTCGGTAGGTGCCGAGATGGGCGAATTTCGGCGTCAAACCCCGTTCGAGCAACCAGCTTCCGAAACGGCTTCCGAGGCCGGTGCGACGGTTGAAGGCTTCCACCACCAACACGAACGGCGAGGCGCCGATTTTGGCGATCGCATCTTCGTCCACCCGGTTCAAGGTCGGTTTGTTAATCAAGCCGACGTCGATACCCTCTTGTTTGAGGCGTTCTACGGCATCGAGGGCGCGATGGAGCGCATCGCCGAAGCTAACGACGTATCCAGCAGTTCCTTCGCGAATCACTTCGTCTTTACCGGGGGTGAAACTGTACCCCTCGCCGAAAAAGTCGTTTCCGTCCGTATCCAGAATATTGGGAACTTTCGATCGCGTCGAGAAGATAAAGCGCATTCCGGGATCGTGGAATACCGCTTTAACGCAAGCTGCCATCTGTCCGGCGTCGGCGGGGAAATACAGCTTCGTATCGTGGCCGTCGTCTAACCCGTTATCGGCAAACATATTGTTCAAGCCGAAGTGACAGGTATTGTCCGCCATGTCGTCGATTCCCGAGTGGGAGAAATGACAGAGGACGTTGGAATAGTTCAACCGCGCCATCGTGATTTCGGAAATACACATTTCCAAAAAGGCGCTGAAGGTGGCAAAAATCCCCTGTTTGCCTGCTTCCATACCGAATCCGGCGGCAGCAGAGAAGTTCCCCCGTTCCATGATGCCACCGCTGAGGAAAATGTCCGGGGTGGCTTGGCGAATTTGTTTCAAACCGCAAGAACCTTCTAAGTCGCTGTCGATGCAGAGGACGTTAGCTTTGCGCGTCTCAGCATCCATGTCCGAGAGAATCGAGGCTACGGTTTCGCCGAAAACGTTGCGGTTCGACCCCACTTCATCACTCGAACCCAGGTAGCTGTAAGGATTTTTGGGTTTTTCGATTTGTTTGAGGAAGTTGGCGGCGTCGCTGCGTCCTTGGGCGTCTAAATATTTAATTGCCGCATCTACGGGGATGACGTCGTGACCGTGGGGCGATCCTTCGATACCGTCGATTCCGGTGGCCATTTTGCGTTGGTTGATGACGGCCACGGGACCGTCGGTGGTGACGGCTTGGCACATCCGACGATAGAGGTCGTCGAGGTCTTCGCCGTTTCCTTCGAGGATGGTGAGTCCGTGACCGGCCAGGGTTTTGGCGACGCTGAAGCCTTTGAGGTAATGGGAGGGATGGCCGGCGATGGTTACGTCGTTATCGTCGATGAAGAGTTTGACGTTGAGGTTTTGGGAGACGGCCATGCGGGCGGCTTCGGCGTCGTTCCCTTCTTGTTGGGAACCGTCGGAACCGAGACAGCAGACGACGCGGTCGGGGTTGGCTGCGGCTACGCCGTTGATGTAAGGCCAGAGATGACCCAATCGACCGGAACTGAATTTGACTCCTGGGGTCAGTTCGAGTTCAGGGTGTCCTGGTAGTTTGGAGTGGGCTTCGCGGTAGCGCAGCAGTTGTTCGGCCGGGAGTTCGCCGTAAATGGCGGCCATGAGGTATTGGGTGGCGACGCGGTGGCCGGCTTCGTCGAAGAAGACGGGGACGAATTTGTTGGGGTTGCCTCGGAAGAAGGCGTCGAGAATGGCGACTTCGGGGGCGGTGTCGTAGGGGCCTCCGGTATGTCCGCCGACGCCTCGGGCGGCCCCGGTGGCGGTGAAGAAGACGATCGCGTCCCGAATCAGTTGGATGTTGGCTTTGAGGGTTTCCCGTTGGTCGTCGGTGAGTTGGGAAACGGTGGGATCGAGTTTGAGGGGTTTGTAGGCGTTAAGGTCGATGGGAAATTTGGTTTGAGTTGCAGTCATATTGGGTTTTCCTAGAGAGTGAACAATGTTGTGAGCCACCGTTTTAAGGGTGAGAGTGGGGCGATCGCGAGTTCTGAGTTTTGAAGCTAAAGCGATCGCGCTGGCGCTTTTTTGCCTCGCAGCGGTGGGTCTGGGGGAGGAAACGCGCCTTTACCATACCCAAGGCGGGTTACAGCTTGCGTAAAGGTCGGGTTAAGAGAAAATCAACGCTGAAAGCGATCGCACCTCACACCAAATGTCTTCTTTTTCCAGCGATCGCGTTGATGTCGTGTCTATCTTGTACTTAGGGTTTCTGTTGCGGGTATTGTCTCACACGACGGCCAGTCCTCTGGGAACAAAGGCTAAAATTAAGGTGAGATCGTCCCTAAAAGTTGGGAAGGAGTTGTGTTATGTCGATCGAACTGATTCCGACGAAAAGCGATGCTGCGATCGGATTGAGCATCGACGGCAAAATTGAAGCCAGCGATATCGATCGCATTTCTGAAGCGGTCGAAAAACGGTTGCAAACTCACGAGAAACTCCGGGTTTACGTGGAAATGAAACGGCTCGGCGGCATTTCCCTTGAGGCGCTGTTTGAAGACCTCAAACTCGCCTTGAAACATTTCAAGGATTTCGATCGAAAAGCCGTCGTCTGCGATGCGAAATGGGTCGAACCGGCGGCGTCCGTCTCCAACCGCCTGTTTCCTCAAATTGAGGTGAAGTCGTTTCCGTTCGATCGCCAAGCGGATGCGATGAACTGGATTTGCGAGTAATTCGGGGAGTCCAGGGATTTTGGGAAACGCAAGGGCCTGATTTCCCGGGTTTCAACTCCCCGGGTTCGTCGGTAAGCAGATGCGAAAGACGCTCCCCTGTCCGATTTCCGATCGCACGTCAATGCGTCCGTGGTGAGCGGCGACGATACGATGAGACAGGTGCAATCCCAACCCGCTCCCCGATCGCTTGTGCCGTCCTTGACGAAACCGCTCGAAGAGGGTTTTCTGGTCTGGGAGGGAAATGCCGATACCGGTATCTTTGATTTCGAGAACGCTGTGGTTTCCGTCCCGTTCGAGACCAACGGACACCGTACCCGTATCGGTAAATTTAATGGCGTTTCCGATGATGTTGGCGAAGACTCGACGCAATTCTAAGCGATCGCCAACCAGGGGGCGCTTGAAGTCTTGGGAACAGTTAAATTGCAAATCCAGTCCCTTTTCTTCGGCCAGCGGTGTCAGTTCTTCCACGATTTGTTGAATGGTTTCGTAGAAGTCAAATCTGGAAAAGGTAAGTTCTTTTCGTCCGGCTTCGTAGCGATAGACTTCTAACAACAAGTTCACCATATCTAGTAAGTTTTGGTTGCTGCGAACCATCGTCGCGATCGCTTCTTGCATCCCCTCGGAAACTTCGCCGAAGGTTCCCGATTGCATCAGAGCAAACATTCGATCGGCGGCGACGAGGGGAGTTCGCAAATCGTGCGTCAACCGAGAGACGAAATCTTCCCGTTCTCGCGCCATGCGATCGCGTTCGTCGAGGCTGTGTTTGAGGCGCAGCAGCGATCGCACTCGCGCCTGTAATTCGTCCATTTCAACGGGTTTGCGGATGAAATCATCGGCACCGACATCTAAACCGCGAACGACGCTCGAACCTTCGTGAGCGGTAATCAGTAAAATTGGGATATAGGCTAAATTCTCGTTCGATCGCACGCGGCGGGTTACGTCGTACCCGTCCAGTTTGGGCATCATGACATCGAGCAGAATCAGATCGGGCGGTTGTTTTTCAATTTTCTCGAGCGCCACAAATCCATCTTCGGCCAGGTCGATATCGTAGCCTTCGTCTTCGAGAATTGCTTGAATAAGAAAAAGATTATCAGGGGAATCGTCTACGGCAAGGATGCGATCGTGTTTCTTCGTTCCTTCAACTCGCGCTTCGGAAACATTCATTTAACTATTCTTTTTAAACTTACATCTTATATTATTTTAACGCAATCTATTGAAGATTGTATTGATTTAGAAAATAAAAATATATAGCAATTCTTTATGATGCAACTTTATTGATTTATTACTAATTTTCGCCGGACTTCGATCGAGGTTGAGTTTCACATCTGTTAATAGCCAAAATTGACTTAAGATTGCCCTATCAAATCTCAGACCATTTAGAATAGGGAAACTTGACCAAATTAGCGTTGTAATATCTCGGGTCGTAAGACACCTCTTCCCCAATCCAATCGGGAAGATCGATCGCTTGATTTTCGTCCGTCACTTCCACTTCCGCCACAATTAAGCCTTGGTTTTCCCCTAAAAACTCGTCGATTTCCCATAATAGCGAACCAATAACGATGGGGTAGCGAATTTTTTCCAGAATCGGCGGTTCGCACAAGTTGTCTAACATTTCTCGAGCGTCCGAGAGCGGAATGGGGTATTCGTATTCCAAGCGAGAGACCCCCACTGTCGCCCCCTTCACGGTCATATAACCTTGTTCCCCAGCGATCCGAACGCGCACCGCCAAACCCTTTTGATTGACCAAATATCCTTGACGGTATGGCGTTCCTCGACCGAGCGATCGCCATCCATCATGTTTGACTAAAAACTTACGTTCGATTTCTGTGGCCATAGATGTGGGATAAATGTCGTTGTGGGTCATATGTGGGTCGATCGCACCTGCGATCGACCTTGAGATCGAGCCTGCGATCGAATCTATTGTGCCAAATCTCCTTCCATCGACGATGGCAATTTCCAGAAATTTTAACGCCTTCGGGAGTATCGAAACCGGACGACAACGATCTAGAGTCAGTGTACCCGTTCGAGATGGACTCTTCGAGGCGATCGTGATTCTGTTTCGTCTCGAGAGTCTCCTGTCCCTCGAACAGCCCTTTTTTGACGAGATCGAACTCAATGATTACAGGAAAAACCAAACTACTCGGGGTCATTGGATACCCCATCGAACACACCCTCTCGCCGACGATGCACAACGCCGCCATCGCTCAGATGGGGTTAGACTACGTTTACCTTCCGCTTCCCGTTCCTCCCGAGCGTCTCGACGCCGCTTTAGAAGGGTTCGCCGCCATCGGCGTCGTGGGATTTAGCGTCACCATTCCCCACAAACAGGCGATTTTGCCGTTTTTATCGGAGATTACGCCAGAAGCGCAGGCCGTCGGCGCCGTTAACACCGTTTGGAAAACCGAGGCCGGTTGGAAAGGGACGAATACCGACGTGGCGGGATTTATCGCGCCGTTACGAGCTTACGACAACTGGGGCGATCGCGCTGCTGTCGTCTTGGGAAACGGCGGTGCAGCCCGAGCGGTAGTGGCTGGGTTAGCGCAACTCGGCTCTCCGGAAATTCACGTCGTCGGGCGCACGCCGGAGAAATTAGACGCCTTCGCTGGGAGTTGGAAAAACTCACCCTTGGACGTGCAGTTAAACACTCACGATTGGGACGAACTGCCTAATTTGATGGCTGATGCGAAGTTGTTAGTTAATACAACTCCGGTGGGAATGTCGCCCCAGGTCGATCGATCCCCCGTGGAACCGGAACTGTTTGACAAGCTCCCCCCCAACAGCATCGCTTACGACTTGATTTATACGCCCAATCCTACCCAATTTCTTAAGTTTGCTTGGGAACGGGGTGCAACGGCTATTGATGGGTTAGAAATGTTAGTTCGTCAAGGGGCGATCGCCTTAGAAATTTGGACAGGACAAGAAGTTCCCGTAGACGTGATGCGCCAGCGTCTCAAACAGCATCTTGGACTCGATCGCTAACTCGATCGCTAATTTTTTGCCCCAGTCGATCGAGACGTACCTTGAGTGCGTCTCGATCCCAGAGAGGGACTGAAGATCGAACCTTCTTGGATTGCACCTATCACCACGCCGGAAATATCAACGGCGATCCGCCTCTAATCGACCATCCAGATTGGTATTACGATTAATGGCGCTGTTTGGCTGTGAGCCTCGAGTGAGAGGCTCTAACCCCAGCTTTTTGGGTAGAAAACTTTCGAGTTCAGGTAGCCATTTAGCGATCTGAGATTTTGGGTCCAACCCTTGAATAGGGCGATATCTTTTCTGCGATATCTTTTCTAATAAGGGTTTCAGGACTTTTCTGCACGACCAAGTCTCCTCACCTCATCATCACCTCATCACCTCATCACCTCATCTTCAATTCCTTTCCTGTAATGTAAATTTTTGTAAACATCCGGGGCGATCGCCGTAAAAATCGCGTTTTTGTGGCGAGAGATAAGTGGAAGCTCCCAAAAATTCGTCACGGCGAATCGGAGCGGCCAGGTATCGATCGATGCAATCTTTATGGACGACGAGCAGTTGCGAAAATTGGCCATCGCCGCACAAGACAATCCCCCAGATAGCAAAGCGAGGCGTATCATCTTGACTCAACTGGTGGAGGGCATCATCAAATCGGGACGAATTGCCTATCCCAAAGCACCGGGAATGTCACCCGGGAGATATCGAGACTATCGCGCTGAAGCGTTACAAAACCTCTTTGTTTTTGTCTGTCAAAATATCGATCGATACGATCGAAATAGAGGATCGGTGATGTCTTGGGTCAACGTCCTTCTCGAACGGCGTTTTTTTCGAGAGGTGGCACGAGTCAAAACCGACCCGATTGAGGATAACGTTCCGAAATCGAACACCGACGATTTGATGTCTGTGACAGATCCTGAAGAGATTGCCCAGGAATCCGTACCGCTTTTGTCCGATTGCGTTCGTCGCTGTCTCGAGGAAGACCTAGATGGCCAGTTCAGTCAAAAATCTATCCGTCGGTATCCCCACGCCACTTTTCAAAATATTGCCTTGCGTCGTCTCGATGGCTATCAATGGCAAGAAATTTCAGAAGAGTTAGGGGTGAAGGTTTCGACGTTAGGGGATTTTTATCAACGCTGTCTGAAAACATTTGGCGAACAAATTAAAGCCTGCGTTCAAAATTTAGAGTATTAATGGAAAGGAAATGATTATGGCACCCATGACCGCTCATCTCACCTTTACTGTCCCACTGACAGACCGAGACCGACAGGTTGCCGATCGCCTGCGCCGTCAATATAGCAACCCGGAGAAGGCCAGCCAGATTTACCGACAGGTGTTGGCGCTGTACGCAGTCAATTTGTACTGTCAGTGTATGGGTATCGAGACTGAAGTCCAGTCAAGCCAAATTTGGGACGCTTGGTTAAGACCGTTGTGCGAGAGTACGGATCTTCCGGTGAGAGGCTTGGGAAAGCTCGAATGCTGTCCGGTATCGGAAAACGGCGATTCAGTCTTGGTCTCTCCCGAAACTTGGAGCGATCGCCTCGGCTACGTGGCCGTTCGCTTCAGTTCCACTTACGACGAAGCGCAACTCGTCGGTTTCCGCGAAAGCGTGTCCGAAGAAATCGTTCCCATCGAGGCGTGGCACTCCCTCGAATGCCTCCTCGATCGCTTTGAAGCGACGGATACCGTGGTTCGCGAACCCCTGGCCTCTTCCGTCATCCATCTCGATCGCTGGTTGCAAAACTGTTTCGAGAGCGGTTGGGACGCGATCGAATCGGCGTTCACCCCTCGGTCTCTGGGGTTGGCCTTTCGCAAAGTGACAGACAATCGTTGGGTCGAACGAGTTAAAACCATCGATATCTCTCGCAATGGCGAAACGGTCATCTTGCTGTTGGGATTGTCGCCGACGAGTACGGCGGAAATCGATGTTTGGGTTCACCTGGCCGCGCGAGAACCCGGTCGCGAACTGCCCCATAATTTACAAGTCGAAATTCTCGACGAGAACGATAGCGTCGTCATGCAAGCCTGTGCGCGAGGGACGCAAACGTTACAGTTAGATTTCAGTATCGAGCCAGGTGAAATATTTAAGGTTAGAGTAGAACTAGAAGATTTTACGATGGTAGAAACCTTCGCTATCTAATAACTCTGAGATCGATGGGTTCTCCAGGGGGGCGTTTACTACATCGAACTCAGCCTTTTCTGCCATGAGCCAACTCGTCGTACTGAAATTTACGGGCGATCTCGCGCGATCGGGCTTTCACGTTTCCTTAGAGGTCGGATCGGACAACCAACGCCCCATTTGGGAAACGACTGGTTTTTTACCGCCGAACACGCAACTCGCTCAATGCCTTCAACACCACTGGAGCGAGATCTATCGACAGGTGGGATCGCCTTGGAACCGTCCGGTGTGGGAGGGAACTCGAGGCTCGCGCATTCGTCCGAAACGGATTACCTATGACGGCGCGATCGAACGTCTCCAAGCTTGCCAACGCTCGGCCAAACTTGTCGAAACGCAATTTCAAGGGTGGCTGAGTTCTGCCTCGTTTCGCGAGGTGGAACTGCGCCTGCGGGAAGCTCTCAATCTCGAGGACGAAATTCGCGTTCTGGTTCGCAGCGACTCTCTAGAGGTGCGCAAGTTGCCCTGGCATTTGTGGGATTTCGTGCGTCGCTATCCTAACGCGGAAGTGTCTTTGAGTCCGGTGGCGGTGGCGAGTCGGAATTTAGTGACGCCTCACTCCCCCTCGTCGGCGGTGAAGATTTTGGCGATTTTAGGTCACGGGGAGGGAATCGATCTCGATGGCGATCGCCAGTTTCTCGAACGGCTCGACGGCGCAGACACCACCTTTCTCGTGGAACCTCGCCGCCAAGAGATTCACGATCGCCTCTGGGATCGCCCCTGGGATATTATCTTTTTCGCCGGTCACAGCGAAACGGAAGGGGAAAGGGGCAAAATTTACATCAACCCCGAGGAAAGCCTCAGTCTCGACGATCTCTGGTACGGGTTGCGAAGAGCGGTCGATCGCGGCTTGAAACTGGCGATTTTTAACTCTTGCGACGGTCTGGGGTTAGCTTGCGGCTTGGATGACTGCCATATTCCCCAAATGGTCGTGATGCGAGAACTCGTCCCCGATCGCGTGGCGCAAGCGTTTTTAAAATATTTCCTCGAAGCCTTTTCTCAAGGGAAATCTCTGTATTGTGCGGTACGGACGGCGCGGGAACGGTTGCAAGCCCTCGAAAACTGTTTTCCCTGCGCCAGTTGGCTACCTGCTATCGTGCAAAATCCCCACGCCGTCCCCCCTCGCTGGACGGATTTGTGCGATCGCCCCTCTCCCCTGACTCCGCCTCCGACACCGCCGCCTAAACCAATATTGCAGGGATTCGGACCGCTGCTGGGACTGTCGGCGGTGGCGATGATGCTGTACTGTATCCTCGCGCCGCCGTTCGCTAACTGGCTCAACGGGTTGGGAGAATCGGCCTTAGGCCGGGATTGGCAAGTGGCAAAACGCTATTTTGAATGGTCGCTCCGGGTTTATCCTTACTCAGATGCCGCTTTGAGCAATTTGGGTTTTATGGCCGAGGATATGCAGGATATTGACTTGGCTCGCTATTACTATCGCCGCGCCATGGGGTTGGGAAACGCCGCCGCTTGCAACAATTTGGCTTATCTCGATTTGTCCGACGAACAGCCGGAAAAGGCGGCGAAGTTACTCAAACACTGTTGGCGCATGGTCGATTCCGACAATTCGATCCATCAATATAGTATTTTGAAAAATCAAGGTCGCGCTCAATTTGAGTTGGGACGGTACGACGCGGCGATGGAGTATTTAACGGAGGCGGTGGGTGTGCGTCCCGATGAAGGGATTGCCGATTGTTGGTTGGCGTGGGTGTTGGAGTTACAAAATCGCGAAGAGGATGCGATCGCGTCGTGGTCGGCGTGTTTTTCAAACGTTAGGGTCTACTACTACGAAGAAGAGCAATGGAAACGAAAAGCCGAAAGGCGACTTCGGGAGGCGGGCTTGGTGCCGTCTTCGTTTTAGGGGTGCTGTTAGGGTTCGCTGTCGGTGGGGTGCGATCGCCAGGGGATACCGCCGTGGCTCGAGAGGAAACGCCACGAGAAGAACGACCGCGATGTAACGGTGGCTGTACGCGCAATCCTCCTCGTAGTGCTGACGTTCCTTATATTTGGTCGCCCCACGCCTCTCGCGTCTACAGCGATCGCCCGGTGTTGCGTTGGTTCGCTGTAGATGGCGCGACGACGTATCGGGTGCGCGTGGCGGGGGCGGGAGTCCAGTGGGAAACTCAGGTATGCGAACCGAGCGTGGTTTACGATGGCGCACCGCTGCAACCGGGACAAATGTATTGGGTTTCGGTGGATGCGAACAACGGGAAGGCGGAATCGGAAACGGTGTTTGCGGCGCTGACGGATGCGGAATCTCAGGCGGTTCGACAACGACTCGCCGCTCTCGATACCCGCGATCCGGATGCGAAAGCGATCGCTCAGGCGCGAATTTTTCAAGAGGCTGGGGCGATCGCCGATACGATCGAAGTTTTAGAACGGCGAATCGCCGAGAATTCGAGGAATTTAGACCTTCACTGTCTGCTGCTCTCGATTTACCAGCAGCATTATTCGACCTTGGAATTGGGCGATTTTCTCGATCGCCTCGAAACCCGCATTGACGACCTCGGCGGGACTTGCTCCCCTCGATCGCGATCGAGTCGTACAGAAAGCTTTTGACTCAAATTTATTGACAAAATCACAAAAATATGGTATATGGTTATCGATATTAAAGGGGAGCAAGCCCACCAAACAGAACTGAAAGCTTCGTTGCCAAGGGAGTCGATCGATTTGAACCTTTTCCGTCGCACCCCGGTCTAAACCCACAGAACGCTCGATTTTCCCGGTTCCCCAAACCGAAATCGGAGTCCCGTTACCCCGTAACAACCGCGATGGTGCAACCCGTTCCCTTGCCGGAGAAAGACCTATCGGACGGCGATTTGGTGCGTCAGTGCCAACGCGGAAACCCTAACCGTTTCCGCCTCCTGTACCGACGCCACCAACACAAGGTGCGATCGACCCTCTTTCAGCTTTGCGGGGCGTCGTCCCTCGACGATCTAGTTCAAGAAACCTTTCTCCGAGCTTGGAAAGGACTTCCCAAACTGCGATCGCCCGAGTATTTCAATACCTGGCTGTATCGCATCGCCTGGAACGTGGCATCGGACAAACGGCGGGAGTACGCCAAAACGGCCGATCTCCAATCGAAACTCAACCCCGATCCCCCATCTCCGGCGCCGGATTTAATGAACTTGCACTATCGCGATCTCGTCCAGCGGGGACTCGAGGAACTCAGTTTCGAGCATCGTAGCGTCCTGGTACTGCACGATCTCGAAGACTTGCCTCAAAAACAAGTCGCTCAAGTGTTGGGAATTCCCGTAGGAACGGTTAAATCTAGACTGTTCCACGCTCGAGCCAGTATGCGACAGTATCTCGAACAACAGGGGGTGACGCTGTGAAACCCACATCAGAGAAATCTATACCCGACGGCGATCGAAAACTGGTCGAATTTCTCAAACAACACCAGGCGATCGCGCCGCCAGAACCTCCCGACCTCGAAGATCGCATCCTGGCCGCCCTCCCCCCCCGTCCCTCGCGGCGTTGGCGTCGTCGTTGGATTGCCCCCGTCGCCGTCGCCGCGTCCCTCACCCTCGCCTGGGTGGGAAGTCGCAGTTTCACCTCGAACCAGCCCCGCGAGGAAGAACTCGTTCAACTCGAAGCGTTCGTCCAACAAAGCTGGTACTGTTCCGTCGAACGTTGCGAAGAAGAGATTTGGGATACCGAACTCTGGGACGCAAACGACTAAGCGATCGCTGCTCCACTTTCTAACCATCAATTCGGAGATTTTCATCATGGTTCGTTCGTCTGAATTTTGCCGTCGTCGCAACCGTCACGGCCGCAACCACACTCGTTTTACAGGTTCTATGACATCCATGAAATCCCTCTCTCTCTTTCTCCTGAGTCTGATGGCGTTTTTTGCCATCGCACCCTACAACGCCTTTGCTGAAGACTTCAGCATTCCGGCCGAAATAGCACAGCGAGGCCCCGGTCGCGGTCCCGGCGGCGGACAAATGCGCTGGCTCGACCAATTAGACTTGACCTCAGAGCAACTCGAAGAAATTCAAGGGATTCGCGATCGCTACCAACCGCAATTCGACGCCCAACGAGAAGAAATTCAAGCCCAACGCCAACGGATGCAGGATCTCATGGGCAGCAACGCTTCCGAAAGCGAAATCCGCCAACAACATAGTCAAATGCGTCAGTTACATCAAGAAATGGGCGACTTGCACTTCGATTCGATGATGGAAATTCGCAACGTTCTGACGGAAGAACAACGCCAGCAAATGGCTCAATGGATGGAACAGCGTCACGAAGAAGGCTTCGGCCCCGGACAAGGGCGCGGACCCGGACGGGGACAAGGGCGCGGTCAAGGGCGCGGACAAGGACGCGGACCCGGGAATTGGTAAAAGCGGTTCGTGTCTTTCAGGGAGGAGTGGAGAGGAAAGAGGGAGATCCCTGACTCCTAAGCGATCGCCCCACAGCTCCCCCTGCTCCTCCCTTAAAACCCTAGCCTTTGCCTCCTTCTCTGTAAAAGCGGTAAACTATTCTGTTGCCTATGGTTTGAAGCGATAGCATGACCTCGAAGGAAAACGACACCGCCACCACCTCGAAATGGGGGCAGTTTTGGCGAGACCACGGCGAAAATATTCGGATTTTGGGAATCGCGTTAGTGTTGGCCTGGCTGCTGCGAACCTTTATCGCCGAACCTCGCTATATTCCCTCCGCCTCGATGGTACCGACTTTGGAACAGGGCGATCGCCTGATCGTCGAAAAGCTGTCCTACTATTTCAATCCACCGCAACCGGGCGATATCCTGGTGTTCAGTCCACCGCCACAACTGCAACGCCAGGGGTTTCGTCCCGACCAAGCCTTTATTAAACGAGTCATCGCGCAACCGGGTTCGACGGTTCGCGTGTCTCAGGGAACGGTGTACGTGGACGGCCGACCTTTACAGGAAGATTACATCGCAGAAGCCCCGAAATACGATTGGGGGCCGGCGACGGTTCCGCCCAACAGTTTGTTCGTGATGGGGGACAATCGCAACAACAGTAACGATTCCCATGTTTGGGGCTTTTTACCGGAGGAAAACGCCATTGGTCGCGCTTGGTTCCGGTTTTGGCCGGTGTCTCGTTTGGGAAGTGTCGTGGAGTTCGATCGATCCCCTAATGCTGTCATCGCTCTCGATAAATCCCCCGAAGGATAGACGCTGACAGTTCTCCGGCCGCGTTAGTCTCGCAGTAGAGTCGCAAGCTGGAGGACTGTCTATGAACGCCCCCCATACTCCCCAAACTCCCGATGCAACGACGCCTCCCGTGCGAAAGGTCGAAGACGCCATTAGCGATACGAAGCCGATGGTCGATCGCCAAGGGGTTGACGATATGGCGACGGAAGCCGGGGCGGAACTCGCACCGGAAGAACCGCTACATCTCAAGGACAAATTGGAGGAACGGGACGAGGAACGCTGGCAACTCGACGCGGATTCGGCGCAACTCGGCGGAAGCGACCCCAACGCCGAGACGGAACCCGCCTACCGACGGGAGGATCTCGACGAACTCCCCGAGTACGTTTTGCCGAAAAACCAAAATAAATCTAACTAAACAAGTTCGGTGTTTTAGTTATTTAATTGGTAACATAAGTTATGTTTTTGGTTCGGAATTCAACCGTTTGCGAATCTGACCGACGATACCCGTAAGAATCGCGCCCCCCATCAGCAAACCGATTGCGGGGGTAAACAGCGGTTCCCAAAGGCTGTACCACAAATCTAACCCGAGGTCGATTCCCGAAGCGCGGCCGACCACTGCAACAGCCAGCCACGCCAAGCTAAACAAGACGAAAAAGAAATCGACCACTAACACCCAATTGAGCCACTGAACCACTTTATCCATGCGATCGCTCCGTAAATTTCAGATGATCCCATCATCTCATCATCCCATCTCTCAATACCGGACTCGAGGATCGACCCAAGCATTGAGAATATCAATACAAATACTAACGCCAACGACGATGGCCGCAAAAAAGACCACGATTCCCTGAACGGTGGGATAGTCTCGCGCCGAAATCGCTTCGTAAAGGCGACTGGCTAATCCCGGCCAGGAAAAGGTCACTTCCGTGAGAATCGCGCCCCCCAGTAAGGCGGCGAAGGTCAGTCCGAATACGGAAATCGTGGGAATGAGGGCGTTTTTCAAGGCGTGGGCGACTAAAATTCGCCCTTCTGGAATTCCCCGCGCTCGCGCGGCTTCGACGTAATCGCTTTTAAGGGTTTGTTTGAGGTTGACGCGCACGACGCGCTCGAAAATACCGCTGAGCAAAATTCCCAGGGTCAAACAGGGAAGCGCCAAATGATGTAAGGCGGCGAAAAACTGTTGCGGGGAACCCGCCAAGAGACTATCGACTAAGTACAATCCCGTAATGCTTTCTGGGGCGGGAACGCCCAGGGGAAACCGGGTTCCTAGGGGAAACCAACCCAACTGTACGGCGAAAATCAGTTGCAGCAGCATCCCCATCCAAAACATGGGAACGGAGTAGGTCAGAATTCCAAAGAGTCGTCCGCCTACGTCCCAGGGGGTATTAGGACGCGAGGCGGAGAGCATCCCCACCCCAACCCCCACCACCGCCGCCACGAGGATGCTTCCAATGGCGAGTTCGACGGTGGCGCCGAAGAAGTCGCCGATGATGTTCCAGACGGTTTGACCGCGACTGGTGGCGGATTCTCCGAGGTCGAATTGCAGCAGTTGGAAGAGGTAACGACTGTACTGTTGGGGAAGCGACCCGGCTAAGCCCAATTGTTCGCGAAGTTCGGCTTTGAAGGCTTCTGGGGCGCGCGGTCCGAGAATGGCGTCGACGGGGTCGCCGGGGGTCGCTCGTAAGAGTAAAAAGACGACGGTGGCGATCGTCCACAACATTAACGGGGCGAGAAGCAAGCGGATGAGAACGTAACTTTGGAGGGCGCGGGAACGGGACATAAGGGAGGGTTCAAAAAGGGACTGTTTTCAAGAGGAAAGATGCCTCCGTATTTTCGCGGAAGTTGGTGGCTTTTGCTAGACCCCCAATTCCGATCGAGCCAGAGGTCAAAGTGTTTGTTATCCTACAGTGGAAGAGCGCAAAAAATAGTAATAAAGGCTTGTAGAAATTAACGGTTTTTCTAAAACGGTTTTTAACACGAACGATCTGGAGATGGGCAAACGGAGTCTGTGGGATTCCGATAGAATTTTGAGGGAAGCGCCGTCACCGCCGACCGTGCGAATCGATCGATCGCTTGTCCTCAAGGCCACTCCTGTAGCGGTTCGACAGCCTCCACGGTTCTTATGACGGAAAGTTCTCTCGACTCACAACACTCTAACGTTGCAGCCATTGATATCGATCGCCTGCTCGAACGCATGACAGAAGCGGTTTGGTCGATCGATCTCTCGAGCCGGACGTTACAATCTCTCAATCGAGCGGGAGAACGGTTGTACGGACGCTCGATCGAGCAGTTTCAGCAAAATCCGAGTCTGTGGTTCGAGGCGATTCACCCCGACGATCGCGACCGTGTCTTGAAACTGTGGTTCGATCGTCGAGACACCGAAACCGTCCTTGAATACCGCCTGGTTCGCCCCGACGGAGAAGAACGGCGAGTTCGCAGTCAACTGTGGAAAGTGAGCGATCGCGGGAACCTCCGCCTCGACGGCCTCACGACCGACTTAACAGAATACCGCCAAACGCAGCAAAAGAAGCTGCAATTCGAGAAACTGGCGGCCAACCTTCCCGGTATTATCTATCAATACGTTCTCCATGCAGACGGTTCTTACGAATTTTCCTATATCAGTCCCGGCGCTCGCCAACTTTACGAAGTCGATCCCCAGGACATCCAACAGGACGCCGATACCATTTGGCGGTTGATTTACGCCGAGGACTTACCGGAATTTAACGCCTCCGTGGAACGCTCGGCGCAAACCCTGAGTACTTGGACCCACGAATGGCGCAACTACACCGCCACGGGAACCCTCAAATGGGTTGCGGGAATCGCCCAACCGGAACGCCAGGATAACGGTGATATCGTCTGGGACGGGATTTTACTGGATATCACCGAACGCAAACGCGCCGAAGCGGAGCGCGATCGCTTTTTTACCTCCGCCCTCGACTTGATTTGTATTATTGGGTTCGACGGTTATTTCAAACGGCTCAATCCCGCTTGGGAAAAAACATTAGGCTACTCTCTCGAGGAACTGAAAGCCATTCCCTACATTCACTTCGTTCATCCCGACGATCGCGATCGAACCCGCATCGAAGCCGACCGAATCGCCAACGGTAACGATACCATCTGGTTTGAAAACCGCTGTCTGACCAAAGACGGCAACTATCGCTGGTTAGCCTGGACGACGACCTCGTTCCCCGACGACAATACCTTTTACGCCATCGCTCGCGACATCACCGATCGCAAACTCGAGGAACTGGAACGGGAACGCCTCGCCGCCATTATCGACACCACCACCGACTACATCGGTACGGCGGATCTCAGCGGGAATCTCTTGTATCTCAACCGAGGCGGACGCCAACTGATGGGTTTAACAGACGAGGAAGATATCGAGGGATTCCACATCCGCCAGTTTCATCCCCCCGACGTGACCGAATACTTGCTCTCTGAAGCCATTCCCACCGCCTTGGAACGGGGAACCTGGCAGGGAGAAACGCGGGTTCTCAGCAGCGACGGCCGGGAAATTCCCGTGTCTCAAGTGGTCATCGCCCATAGCGTAGCCAACAGTTCTGAATGTTATCTGTCATCGATTTTGCGGGATATGTCCGATGAAAAAGCTGCCGAGAAGCGCCTGCGCCATCAAGAACAGTTTTTACGGACGATTTACGACAACGTGGGCAGTCTCGTGTTCGTTATCGATGTCTGCCAAGACGGACAGTTTCGTTTCGTGGGTTGGAACGCCATGACCGAGCGGGGGTCGGGGCTGAAGTCCGCCGAGGCGGCGGGGAAAACGCCTGTGGAGGTGTTTGGGGAAGAAATCGGCGGTTCGATGAACCGACATTATCTCGATTGCGTGTTGCGCGGCGCTCCCATTACTTATGAAGAATGTCTGCCCCTCGAAGGGGGGGATCTGTGGTTTCAAACCATCTTGACCGGAACACCGACAAGCCCCGTCCTTCCAGGGCGGGGTGAGAGATGTTGCGGCTTCAGCCTAGCTGTGGTATAATGATACTAATACGGTGGGTATAAAGTCGTGTTTGTCCTCGAATACAAAGTTAAGCCCAAGACTCACCAAGTCCAAGCCATCGACGAGGCAATTCGGACGACTCAGTTCGTCCGCAATAAAGTCTTGCGTTACTGGATGGACAATCGGGGTGTGGGTAAGGCTGAGTTATTTCGGTACAACACACGACTGAGAAAAGAGTTTAAGTTTGTTGATGAACTCAACTCTCATGCTTGCCAGACGGCGGTGGAGCGAACTCTGAGAGCTATTACTCGTTTTTACGAAAACTGTAAGAACCAAGTCAAAGGAAAGAAAGGCTATCCTCAATTCAAAAGGAATACCCGTTCAGTCGAGTATAAAGTTTCGGGTTGGAAACTTTCAGAAGACAGAAAGCACATTGTCTTCACCGATAAGAAGGGTATCGGACATTTGCGTTTAATTGGTTCGAGAGATTTAAATTATTACCACCCCGAGCAGATTAAGCGAGTCAGGATTCTCAAAAGAGCCGATGGATATTACGTTCAGTTTTGTATCAAGCTCGATCCGAGACTGACGGTGTCCAAACCTTTAACCCCTTCTCAAAAAGCGGTAGGGATTGATGTGGGCTTGAAGTATTTCTTGGCAGACAGTCAAGGAAATATCGAGCCAATTCCTCAATTTTATCGGAAAGCTGAAAAGCGACTCAATCGGCTCAACCGCCAAAAATCTAAAAAGTTCCGTAAAGGAAAACCCCAGTCTCGTAACTATCGAAAAGCTAGACAGCGATATGCTCGTCAACATTTGAGAGTAAGTCGGCAGCGAGAAGAGTTTGTCAAGAGAGTGGCACTCCGCATCCCCCCTTCGCCCCCCTTTCAAAGGGGGGTTGGGGGGGATTTGGTGGCCTACGAAGACTTGAATGTTGCAGGGCTAGTCAA